>JANOCH010000639.1:0-1941 GCA_031412015.1 Chitinophagaceae bacterium | reverse complement strand
GGCCCACCCGACCACAAAGTGCTTTCATTTAATTGTATAAGCTCTTCATTTACCTTGCCGAATATCATGGCGCCCAATCGTCCATTGCCAACCGGTAATGCTTCGGTCCATTCCTTGGCCGGTTGTTTATACCATAGCTTTTCATTTTGTTGCGCTGATACAGAATAAAAATTGGTAACAATTAAACCAACAAGTATAAAAAAATTATTTATCGCTCCCTGGTATTTCATTTTCCCTATTATTGAATTCAAGCTCATGATCACTATCTCAATTTTAATTTATGAAATCTATTTTATACACGATCGCGTTTTCTGAAGGGTAAGCCTTTGATGGCTTAATGACCAGGGCTCCTGCTTCTTGTTTCCATGAAATCTTCTCCGTACTTCCTATCATATCAATGCTGGCTATCGTGCCATTGGCAGCTTTAATACCCAATGCATTAATCATCGTATTCTCTTTAGGTTGACCCATGACAATCGCATACAAGGTTTCTCCTTTTACAGTAAACCGGATATCCTTTGAGGTGTAAGGTTTTTTCTGATCAGAAAAACTTCCGCTGGCGGATTCGGTCGGGCCTTCTCCATAAATCTTCCAGGGCCTGGTAGCATAAATAGCTTCTCCATTTATATCAAGCCATTTACCGGTTCCTAAAAGCGTCTGTGTTTCCTCTTCTGTAATTGTTCCGTCGGCACGTGGCCCGATATTTAATAAAAGGTTACCATTTTTACTGACAATATCGATCAAATTAGTAATAACATACTGAGCTGATTTAAAGGTATTACCTGCAGCAAATCCCCACGACTTGTTACCTATGGCATCATCCGTTTGCCAGGCAAGTTTACGAATGCCGGCCAGTTTACCTCTTTCCAAATCCAACACAGCCGCTTCATCAGGAAAAGAAATATTTTTATAATTGATCACCACGCCCTTGTTCCAGTTCAGCCCTTTATTGTAGTAGTAAGAAGCGAAAGATTTACGGTAAGGATCCATGGCAGGTTGTTCGATCCACCAATCAAACCAGAATAATTGCGGCTGGTAACTATCTACCAACTCGGTGCAACGAAGCAGCCAGTCATTCATATACTCCGGGCTGGGTGTTTCATTTTCTTCCCTGGCGGGTCCATAGAATGAGGCATTGGCGGGATCGATCACATCAGAATTAAATTGACGACCACCGTTCATAAAGAACCAGTGTTCGATGCGATGTGAGGATAAACCAAATATCAATCCCTGTTTTTTTATCTCGGCCGCCAGTTCACCCAGCACGTCCCTTTTAGGCCCCATCTCCACAGCATTCCATTTGGTTAATGATGTCTTATACATCGGAAAACCATCATGATGCTCCGCAACAGGCACAATATACTTCGCTCCGGACTTTTTAAAAAGATCCACCCATTGAGCCGCATTAAATTTCTCCGCTTTAAAGAGTGGAATAAAATCCTTGTATCCGAATTTATCCTGTGGGCCATAGGTTTTTACATGATGATCAAATTCCTTCGTTCCGCTGCGATACATTTCACGCGGATACCATTCTGACCCAAAAGCCGGGACGGAATAGACCCCCCAGTGAATAAATATTCCAAACTTGACATCCCTTAACCAATCAGGCACCTGGTATTTCTTTAAAGAATTCCAGGTTGCTTCATATCTCTCCTGGCTATGGAGTTTTTGAATAAAAATCACCGAAAACACAACCACCAGGGAGCATAAACTATTTTTTTTCATATTCATATGATTTTACATTGGAGCATTTTTTTATGCGGGGGTTGCTGCTAATATGTTCAATGAGGACAATACTTTCTGAATAGTATACCTGCTTCCCGATGGAGCGGGATAAGTGGCATAAAAATATAGATGAAGTGTTGGCAAGCATTATACGGCTGGCAATTTAACCATTAACCTCATCAAATCTAATTTTCCTTTACCCAAACTACTGGCTTC
>JANOCH010000638.1:0-19141 GCA_031412015.1 Chitinophagaceae bacterium | reverse complement strand
GCATGTATTTATTTGGGCTGGTCAGTTTTTTAAATAGCGTATCCTCGAATACAACCGTCAACAGGCTGGAAAAAATATACCAACGAAAATTGATGAGTACCAGTCATGCGTTATATAGCATCGGTGGCGGTGTCAGTGCAGGTCTTGCGGCCATTTTCTTTGGATTGAATATTCCATCCGGCTGGCAGGTGGTTATCATTACAGCTACCATTTGGTGTATTCTCCTACTGAACAGCAAACATCTCTTGTCTCATAAGAACATCATTCATGGCAGTTCCGGGCTAAAGCTACCATCGCTTAGTATTCTCAGCATTTCTTTTTTGTGCATGGTGATATTTATGGCGGAAGGATGCGTTGCCGACTGGAGCGCTATTTATCTTAAAGAGTCTATGCACGGAGCCTCTGAGTTGATAAGCCTTGGCTACGCCGGTTTTGCAGTCGCTATGACCATTGGCCGTCTTAATGGCGATGATCTTACAACTAAAAGGGGAAGTAAAGAGGTAGTGATAACAGGTTGCCTGCTTGCCGCTATTGGTTTTTCACTGGTGGTATTAGCCACCTCGGTCGTTGTAGCTATTGCGGGTTACGTACTGGTGGGCTTTGGTTGTTCCTGTATCGTGCCTGTATTGTTCAGTGCTTCCGGAAATATACCCGGAGTAAGTCCCGTAGAAGGATATGCCATGGTCACTACGGGCGGGTTGATCGGCTTCCTGGCGGGGCCATCCATTATTGGTTTTATTTCAGAGAAGTCAACATTGGCAACCGGCTTATCCTTAATAATTTTGCTAACGGTTATCGCTGCTTATGTAGCATGGAAAAATAAATTTCTGACCAATAAACTATCACTTAACCCTAAGTTGGAATATGACGAGCAAATCTATTAACACTATTATTTTTGACCTGGGGGGTGTATTAATCGACTGGAATCCCCGGTACGTTTTTGATGACAACTATTTTGAAACGGAAGACAAGAGACAGTATTTTTTTAATACTGTTTGCACCAACGATTGGAATGAAGAACAGGATGCCGGACGCTCTATTGTCGAAGCAACCCAGTTATTGGTCAAACAGTTTCCTGATTGGGAAAAGCCTATCCGTGACTACTATGGCCGATGGACGGATATGCTTAACGGACCGATACACGAAACGGTTGAGCTATTCCGGGAGTTAAAAGAAAAAGACAGCTATAAAATATATGCTCTCACCAACTGGCAGGAAGGTCTTTTTGATATTGCATTGGTGCGGTATAACTTTCTCCATTGGTTTGATGGCCGGGTAGTAAGCGGTGAAGAAAAAACAAGAAAACCTTTTCCGGATTTTTATAAAGTACTATTAGACCGTTACGAGGTTGATCCAAAGAAGGCGATATTTATCGACGATAATTTAAGAAATGTAAAAGCGGCTGAGGAACTTGGCATCAACAGCATACATTTTCAGTCAACGCAACAACTTCGCCAAAAGCTGGAGGAATATAAAATAGTATGATCTTCTTAAAACAGAAATGCTATTCCATGATCGGCCTTAACCATCTTTCCATTTCTTCTTTGCTCATTCCTTTGCGTTGTACATAATCATCAAACTGGTCCCTTTGTATTTTACCAACCCCAAAATACTGGCTTTGGGGATGACTGAAATACCAACCACACACAGATGCTGCAGGATACATGGCGAGTGATTCAGTGAGATGGATGCCGGTTACTTCTTCACCACCCAATAAATTAAAGAGTTTATATTTCTCCGTGTGATCGGGACAGGCAGGGTAACCGGGCGCCGGGCGAATACCTTTATATTCTTCTTTGATCAGTTGTTCGTTGGTAAGACTTTCTTCTTTTTCATAACCCCAATATTCTTTTCTTACTTTTTCATGCAATAGTTCTGCGAATGCTTCCGCAAAACGATCTGTCAATGCCTGCAACATGATCTTGTTATAATCATCCAAGGCAGCTTCAAATCTTTTAATATGGGGTTCTATTCCCTGCATGGTAACGGAGAAAGCGCCGATATGATCGGCCCCCTGTCCTCCGCCAGCTGGCGGAGCACTTAGGTCGGGGTTTTCTTGTATGGTCGGCTGATTTTTTAAGTTCGACGATATTAATTCGAGAGTTTCCGCTGTCTTGTTAATTACTTGTTCATTTGTAACTCTCAAAACCTTGAAACCTTGTTCATTCAACCACTGTGTTCTTATTTCATCTGTTTCTTTATTTTCAGGCAGTTGATGTATTAGTCCATCAATTTCAATGACCAATCTTTTATTTAGACAAACAAGGTCGGTAATATAATTTCCAATAATATGTTGCCTTCTGAATTTATACCCTTCAAGTTGTTTTGTTTTTACTAATTGCCACAAGATATCTTCAGCCTGTGTTGGATGAGAACGATGATGTTCTGCATACTCTTTTAATAATCCATAGTTTGCCTCGTTAGCCCACTGAAAGCCGGGTTTTTTGTCCCCTTCCCCGCGGGAAGGGGCTTTAGCAGTATCTTCCGCATTCAGAATGGTTGTCGGGGATGGGCCGGGCTTAACAAAATCAGCGAGGCTAAGGTTGGGTTGTCCGGCAGCTTTTTTTATTTGCTGGCGAAGAAATTCCAATCTGACGTCTGACTTTTCACTTTTCACTAAGATAGTATCCGCCGCAACAGCATTCGCTTCCCAGAAACCAATTACCCCCTTCGGCGTCAGCCATTTTTCAGCAACTATTTTATCCAATAGCTTGTTGGCATCGTTGTATAGTTTGGTGGCTTCCCTGCCTACTATTTCATCGCTCAATATCTGGGGGAATTTGCCATGCATCTCCCAGGCGATAAAGAACGGCTGCCAATCGATATATTTTCTTAATTCAGACAGATCGTAACCGTCAAATACTTTAGTGCCAATAAAGGAAGGAGCCGGAGGGGTATAAACCGGCCAATCAATTTTGACGGCATTTTTCTGCGCGTCTTTAAAGGCTAAATATTCTTTGGTCGTCCTTTTATTGGCGAAATCTTCTTTGAGTTTGGTATACTCCACACTGATCGAATTCAGAAAACCTGTTTTCTGATCATTGCTTAATAAAGAGCCGGCTACGGTTACGCTTCGCGAAGCATCCAGCACATGCACGACGCCATTATCATATTGGGGGGCGATCTTCACAGCCGTGTGCATTCTTGATGTGGTGGCGCCGCCGATCAAAAGCGGTTGTTTCATTCCTCTTCTTTTCATTTCATGCGCCACATGCACCATCTCGTCCAGAGAAGGAGTTATCAAACCACTGAGACCAATGATATCAGCATTTTCCCTTATGGCTGTATCCAGAATCTTATCAGTTGGAACCATTACACCAAGGTCGACAATATCATAGCCATTGCAACCTAACACAACACCCACAATGTTTTTTCCGATATCATGTACGTCGCCTTTTACTGTGGCCAATAGAATTTTAGCTGCACCTGCTCCTTCTTCGTTGACGGTACCTGCTGCCAAATGAGCCTGGCGGCGTTCTTCTTTTTCTGCTTCAATGAAGGGGGTTAATACAGCCACACTTTTTTTCATCACCCGTGCACTCTTTACTACTTGTGGTAAAAACATCTTACCCGCACCAAAAAGATCTCCCACTACATTCATTCCATCCATCAGCGGCCCTTCGATCACATCTAATGGTTTTGGATATTTTAACCTTGCTTCTTCGGTATCCGCATCAATATAATCCGTGATGCCATTCACCAGGGAATGTTTTAATCTTTCTTCAACGGAATTCATTCTCCATTTTTCATCTTTGATAGTCTCTTTACCTTTTGCTTTGACTGTTTCCGCAAAAGTGATCAGTTTCTCCGTGGCCTCATTGTTATCATTGTTCCTGTTCAGGATCACATCTTCACACATTTCCCTTAACTGGGGTTCAATTTCATCATACACCACTAACTGTCCCGCATTGACAATGCCCATATCCATACCGGCTTTAATGGCATAATACAGGAAGACTGAATGCATGGCTTCGCGAACGTGTTCGTTACCACGGAAGGAAAAGGAAAGATTACTGACACCGCCACTTACCTTGGTCAGCGGCATTAATTTTTTTATTTCGGCGGTGGCTTCTATAAAGTCAACACCATAATTGTTGTGTTCTTCTAGTCCTGTTGCTATAGCGAAGATGTTGGGATCGAAAATAATATCCTGCGGATCGTAGCCAACCTGTTCCGTCAATATTTTATAAGCCCTGTGACATATCTCCACTTTACGATCTTTTGTATCAGCCTGTCCTTTTTCATCAAAAGCCATTACAATGACTGAGGCGCCGTAACTCTGGCAAATGATATCCTGTTAAATAAATTTCTATTCTCCTTCCTTCATGGAGATAGAGTTCACGATACATTTTCCCTGTACACATTTCAAGCCGGCTTCAATGATCTGGAATTTAGAACTATCCAGCATGATAGGGATCTTTGCGATATCCGGTTCGCTTTGTACCAGGTTGATGAAGGTGGTCATAGCCTGAATGCCATCCAGCAATGCATCATCCATATTTACGTCCAGCACCTGTGCACCATTTTCAACTTGCTGCCTTGCTACACTTAATGCTTCTTCGTATTTATTATCGCGGATCAGGCGTGCAAATTTTTTGGAACCGGTTACATTGGTTCTTTCACCAACATTCACAAAGTTGGTTTCCGGCCGAACCACCAATGGCTCCAGGCCTGAAAGACGTAAAAAGGGTTTGATACGTATTTGTTCCGACATGTTCTTTATACTTTGAAATATATTCTTTGCTTAGATTATACTGCCAATTCCTTTTCTACCATTGGAAGTGATCTCGGTTTTATCTTTTTTACATTATCCGCAATATGCCTGATATGGTCTGGCGTGGTACCACAGCAACCACCAACAATATTGACGAATCCTTCATTGGCCCAGTCTTCTAAGAAATGAGCGGTCTGCGCCGGCTGTTCATCATATTCTCCCATCGCATTCGGAAGACCTGCGTTAGGATAAGCCGAAACATAGCAAGAAGCAATTTGTGACAACTCTTCAATATGAGGACGCATTTCTTTAGCGCCTAATGCACAATTGAGACCTACGCTTAATGGTTTGGCGTGCGTGATGGAAGTATAGAATGCTTCCAGTGTTTGCCCACTCAAGGTTCTGCCGGAAGCATCGGTGATAGTACCGCTGATCATTACCGGCAATTCGGGTTGTCTGGTATCACGAAAATATTTTTTGATCGCAAAGATGGCGGCTTTTGCATTTAAGGTATCGAAGATCGTTTCAATCAAAAGCGTATCTACACCACCTTCCACCAATCCTTTCACCTGTTCATAATAGGCCGCTACCACTTCGTCAAATGTAACCGCACGAAAACCGGGATTATTTACATCAGGAGAAAGCGACAATGTTTTGTTAAGCGGGCCAATGGCGCCGGCAACAAACCTGGGTTTGGAAGGATCTTTTTTAGTGTATTCATCCGCTGCTTTCCTGGCGATCCTGGCGCCTTCCACATTCATTTCGAAGGCATAAGGCTCCAGTTCAAAATCAGCTTGCGCTATCACCGTGGCGGCGAAGGTGTTGGTTTCGATGATATCGGCACCGGCATCGAGGTATTGTTTATGAATGCCCTCAATCATCTGAGGCTGGGTAAGATTAAGAATATCGCTGTTGTTCTTAACATCCAGATGCCAGTCTTTGAAACGTTCACCACGGTAAGTGGCTTCGGTAGGTTTATGCTTCTGGATCATGGTGCCCATAGCGCCATCAATGACCAGTATACGTTTTTCTAGTTCTTTCCTGATGTCCATAAAAATGACTTTTAAATGTTAACCCTCAACTTTGCCCGCAGCCCGGATCGGTTTTGGAATACCGATCAGGACATGGCATCCGATTGGATGTACGACACAACAAGGGTTGAACGGTTAATGCTGCTGGCTACATCATTTTTTTTGAACTATCTGAAACGTTGGGAAACTAAAGAGAGGAGTTTCTTGGCGTTTATTAGTTCAGTTTTTTCCTTCGACTACGCTCAGGATGCAGGCCGTACAATAAACAAATCCACCTGTTGAGCGGCAAAGCTAAGACAAGTAAGTTTAATAAAAAAGTATTGATGTTTTAAGAAGGTCCCAGATAGAACTCACGGAGTGACCGCCCGGTTCGCCGGGCGAGGCAAATTAACAACAGCGTCAATCGCGAGGTAAAGCTGGGGCAACAAATAAAAATATTCCCGGCGTTCTCCGTGTACCCTGCGTGATATTTTAACCGATAAATCAATGTGTTTTACCTGTTCGCAACATAGCTCTCCACCGGCAAGCGGTTCTGAAGACTGCGGGCAAGGGTCATTTCATCAGCATATTCCAGCTCCCCACCGAAAGCAATACCACGGGCAATGGTGGTAATGCGGATATTGAAGGGTTGCAGCTTTTTCTGAATATAATAAATGGTGGTATCGCCCTGTATGTTAGGATTAAGGGCGAAGATGAGTTCTTCGATCTGTTCTTTTTGAATGCGGTTGACAAGCGTTTCAATATTAAGCTGGTCAGGCCCGATGCCATCCAATGGTGAAATGACGCCTCCCAATACATGGTAGGTGCCGTTGAATTGCTGGGTGCTTTCTATGGCGATAACATCACGAATCGATTCTACCACGCATAGGGTTTCCTGTTTGCGCAGCGAATTGGCACAGATGGAACATATATCCGCATCGGCCACATTAAAACACCGCTGGCAAAACTTTATTTCGCTGCGCATTTTGGCAACGATCTCGCCGAAATGCTGAACATCGTTCACCTTTTGTTTTAGTAAATGCAGTACCAGCCGTAAAGCTGTTTTCTTACCAATACCGGGAAGTTTGGCAAATTCGTTAACGGCATTTTCCAATAAGGAAGAGGAGAATTGCATGGGGCAAAGATAAGAGGGCTTTTAGAAATGTAATTACGAATTCATATTGCAGCAATTAACGTAAAAACAATGGCAATAGTGATAATTAATATGCACAATCCTACCAGCTTATTCTTTGTTTGATCCTTTAATAGTTGATCGAAAGACTTATTTCTTGCGGTAACAAGCTTTCTAAACAAAGCACCAGGTAGTTCAAGAAGTCCTTCCAAAATTTCCATGATCATGAAATTAATCTCCGGTACGGTTAATGGGCCGCGGATTGTTGTTGGGTCTTCCACGAAGCGCTGGATTCTGCGTTGGTTGATTTTTGTCAGCCTCCTTTGGCGGTGCGGCATTGATATCAATATCAAAGGAGTTATCCCGGTCGGGTTTAATATTGAGCGTTCGCTGTATGGGTTTTACGAGTTCGGGTTGCTGCCGTTTGCCAAAAAAAACTCCCGGATCCCAAATGCCATTTTCATTTTTGTCATTTAATATCCTTAAACTATAATCACCGGGGATAAAAAGTTCTTCTGAAAAATTGACTTCGTAAAGAGGGAAGGATTTTTTTACCTCATTGTTCTGGACAAAAAGCAATACCGGATTTTCGGAAAGATCGAGGTTACGGAACCGGATAGTAACTTTTCCGTAATCTTTTTTCCCTTTTGCTTTAAAACTGATGGTATCCGCTTTTAATAATTGATATCCCAGGGTGTCAGTGGCAAAGTCTTTTTCCAACACCAGGTTATACAGCATATTTTCCTGCCAGGGAAAATCAAGCTTCATGATCTTTTTTGTACTGTCCATTTCCCAGCTATACCCTGACAGAGGAAGGAAAGTGGTGTCCGTAGAAAAATGAACTTTGGACGTATCAAAATTTTTCAGCTTGCTTTCAAAGGTCATGATGAATTTGTCCAGCAGATCCTGCTTGTCACCGCTAAGATTGGTAGAAAACTTTAATCGTTTCTCTGCTGTCTTTGTATTGCGGATGGTTTCTGCAGCGGGCTTCACCGGCGGAATAGTTTCTTTACCGGCATAGGCATACAAGGTAATAGGTTTGGTACCACGGCCAACAATAACAGCGGAATCGGAAAAGGCAAACAACTGTGTTTTACTCATGTAGCGGTAACTTCCGCCTTCATCTTTCAGTGCATAGGCGTAAAATGTTCCGGGAGGCAGGTTCTTAAAACGAAAATTTCCACGGCCATCCATTTTGGTAATGTACCTGGGTTTTTCTTTTATCAACGCGGAATCAATATTGGTTTTATGGAGAAGTATCGTCAGGGTAGTATCTTTTTCACCTGTTTCGGCGAGCAATACATTACCTGTAAATTCCAATGAATCAAGAAAAGGCCCCGTTGAAAAGATATAAGTAAAATTCTTCATCGGGTTTCCTTCGTTCACATCCTTGATCGTATTACCAAAATTGAGGGAATAGGTGGTATTGGGCTCCAGTGTATCCCTGAGTTTGACCGTGACAGTATTTAATTTTCGGGTAACAGTTGGCATATTCGCCGGCATCGGCGATACGATCATTTCCTGCAAATAATTATCCGCATCGACGTATTCATCAAACGTGAGGGTGATCCTGTTATCGGCAAAATTCCTTGAAGAATCTGCCGGGCTGGCGCGGCGTAAGACCGGGGGTAAACTATCTCTTGGTCCTCCTTCCGGGGGAATGATATTGGCACAACCAGGCAGAACGACAATTTGCTGGATTAAAAAAGTGAGTATAAGGAGAAAAAAAAATAGCTTCTTCATTTCGATAACGATCAACCTAAAATTTGTGCAAACATAGCCTGTTTATTGTATCTGGCCTGCCTAAGCTTTCCTAATAATCCTGCAAAATGCTGTTAATCATAGCTTGGGCTTCATCTAATCTGGAAGTTCTTCTTCTTCTTCCAGTTCATGTAATGCCACCGCCAGGTTATTGGTCTTAACAAATTCGCACCAATGACAATCTTCTTTGCCGCAGCCGGTATAAAAATCCCTTTCCTGGATCTTTTGCCAGGTAGATGTTATTTGTTCAGTAACGGTGGTGATATCAGCAGGGGTAATGATCACTTTTTCTTTCCGGTAATTTTTCTTTTTGTCTGGTTCTATAAAGTCAAATTCAGTACTTACCACTTTCCAGTCTTTGGCTGAATAATTGTCAACTAAAATCTTGTAAAAAACAGCTTGTCGCCAGTAATCGCCTCCGTTTGGATCTTTATCGTGTGGGCCTTTTAATTTGCTGATAGCTTTTTCAGGATCTCCTGTTTTATAATCTACCACAATCACGGATTTACCGTCAAATTCCAGTTTATCCAACTTGCCTTTCAGCGGAACATCCCTTACGACCACATTCCGTATGTTTCGTTCAATGGCTACGATCTTATTAAACTGGAGTATGTATTTGTCGTAGTAATTATTCAAGATTACCTGACCATATTCCAGTCTTCTTTCAAATTGTTCTTTGGTAAAACTTTCACGGTGGCGGTGCATATACCATTCAAAATCGCTGACAAATTCTTCCTTCGAAGGGAACTGGTCCTTGCCGCCGTCCTGCATTTTTCTAAATAATTGCTCCAGTGCATAGTGCACTGAAGACCCAAATTCAGTAGCCTCGTTTTTGGGGGAAGGGATACGAACGAGGTTTTTAAAATAAAACTCCAATGGACATTTTAAGTAATTGTTCAGTGCCGTTACGTTCATCGAGAATTTTTCAAGCAAACGTCCAATCAACTCTTCTTCCAGCTTTTCAATCTCGGGAGCCGCAGCGGTGAATTGTAAGCTTGAAAAAGTAACTATATCTTCTGCACTGACAGTTCCTCCTGTGGTAGCAAGTTCCGGGTGCAGGTCCTGAATTTCTGCGATGAACATCGATGGTTCCAGCTCTTTACCATCATTTTTGTATTTGCTATAAGAAATAAAAAGATGCTGCTCCGCTCTTGTAAGTGCTACATAAAATAAGCGGCGTAACTCTTCTTCGTCTTTTTGTTTCGGTTGCGAGGTGAACATCGTATCGGGTAAACTATAACCTCCTCCCGGTTTGCGTTTTTTCTCCCACGAAGATGCATTGCAACCGGCAAAGAACACATATTCAAATTCAAGCCCTTTGGAACCATGCGCCGTCAATAGATTTACTCCCTTGTCGCTTCCGCTTACTTCCACCAGTGGCAGCGGTATTTCTTCTCTTTCCATCAGGTCAAGAATGTGCACCAGGTCCTGGAGATTTAATAATGGCTGCCGGTGTGTTTCATCCTTGATAAAATCAAACAATCCCGTGAGAACCTGCATCAACCAGATCTTTTCATTGCTCTGCATGATATGTTTTAATACACCGGCTTCACGAATGATGTTTTCAAAAAGTTGTTGCAACGTGACGTTGGGTACATCTTTAATTAATTGTTCTAAAATGCCGCTCGCTTTTTTCAATCCTTCATGTAAAGAAATACTGAAAAGATCCCTTGGTGGTGTATTTGCTTTTTCTGTAAGCAACAGGCGAATGGAAGTTTTATTTTCTCCAAATTTTCTATCAGCTACTTCAATACTAAGCTTTGCAATTTCTATGGGTGGAATAGCAAACCAGTCAAAATGCAATAATTCAAAAAGCATTTCGTCGCCACCGTAGGGAGTGTCATGTTCTGCGGCGAGGTAGCGAAGTAGAAGAATGATCTTTTTCGCCAGGGGAATTTGGAGTATGTTCAGCTTACGTTTGCTAAACACCGGTATATTTAATTGCTTGCAATATTTCGTTAGTTCCTCACCATATTTATTTTCTTTGTAAATGACGCCGATCCTTCCGGGTGCGATGCGGTTGCTGATGAGGTTCTGCAACTGTAAAGAGATCCCGATCATTTCCTGTTGCTGGTTATCGTATTCAGCAATAACAGGATTATTTTTCAATTGGTTGATTCGGACGTTAGCTGATAACAGGTCTTTACTTAGACCCGGTAATTGTTTGACCAATCTTTCCTCATTTCTATTGATGAGTGTTTTCGAAACGTCTAATATCGGTTGCGTAGAGCGATAGTTGTTGGTCAGTACTACGGTCAGCAGGTTGTCCTTATAAGTATCAGCAAACCCAATCATGTTTTCTACATTGGCACCCTGGAAGCGATAGATGCTCTGGTCGTCATCCCCCACCACGAATACATTCGGTTTGTCCCAATAATTGATCAATAATTCAACGATCCGGTTTTGTGTACCACTCGTGTCCTGGTATTCATCCACCAGTATGTATTGGTATTTTTCCTGGTAATTGGCCAGCAGGTTCTTGTTTTCTTCAAAGGCTTTGATCACCCAGTTGATCATGTCATCAAAATCGTAACGGTTGCGTTTCCGCATCAGTTGCTGAAAGCCATCAAACTCGTTGATAGCCGCGCGCAACTTTTCCATTTTTTCTTTTTGTTCTTCAATTTTATCTTTTTTCAGATCGCCGGGCTGAAACTCTTTGTATTTTCTTTTATAAACAAATTCATCTCTTGTTGGCAGATCAGCTATATATTCATCGATCCTGGTATTAATAAACCCGGGCGTCCATCCTTCCCTTTTCATCGTACTGAATAGGGATTGCAGGTTATTGATCTCGTAATAGACATCGCCGCGATAACGTTTAAGCGGGTTGCTTTTGGGAAAGGAGTCGATGAGTTGTTTGAAAAGCTCAATTCGTTCAAGGTCGGAAATAGGGTCAAGCGCCGTCTTTTCAAATAAGGAAAGATTTTCCTGGATCACCTCGTTGCAAAAGGCATGGAAGGTGTAGATATTTACTTTATAGGCATCGGGTCCGATAAACTGTAGTAATCTTTTTCTCATGGCCACTACGCCCGCATCTGTATACGTAAGGCAAAGAATATTTTCCGGGAGCGCATCGGTATCAAGTAATATTTTGCCGATCCTGCTGGCCAATATCTGTGTCTTGCCGGTTCCGGGTCCGGCGATAACCATAACGGGTCCTTCAATAGTTTCAACCGCCAGCTTTTGTTTTTCATTCAACCAGGCAAACTCTTCCGCAAATTTTTTTTCTAATCTTTCTTTATTTAATGACATGTGATAGCGAACTTTTTATATGATTTCCGGTTGTGATACCAAGGTAATTTAAAATACCTGCCTGTTTACGCTATGGCTGTTTATTCCATCAAAACCGTTCAACAAATACCCATTCCACTGGAAGAGGCCTGGGATTTTTTTTCCAATCCTGCAAATTTACAGAAGATCACCCCGGCGAATATGAGTTTTCAAACAATCTCCAAACATCATGGCGAAAGAATGTATGCCGGCCAGATCATTGAATACAAAGTGAAACCGGTCTTAGGTATTCCCCTTTATTGGATGACGGAGATCACACATGTGCAGGATCTACGGTATTTTATAGATGAACAGCGATTTGGCCCCTATAGTTTGTGGCATCACCAGCACCACTTCAAGTCTTTTGAAGGTGGCGTAGAAATGACGGATATTGTTCATTACAAGATCCCCTTTTGGATTCTGGGTGATATTGCCAATACTTTGTTTGTAAAAAAACAATTGGATGAAATTTTTGAATACCGGTATAAAAAAGTAGAAGAATTGTTTGGTAAATGGAATGCGCAGGATGCCGTTTTGCAATTATCAATTTAGAAATCAAATATTGCCGGAAAATTCCTCGTTTAAAGCAATTCTCCACTTTGGGATCGATCCAGGCCAAAGGCCCGCCACCCTTGCACCCGCCCTTTTTATATAGTATATTTGTTTTCCCCGCTTAACAGGCGAGAGCCTGGCTGAACGGGCCAGTATTATACTTATTTCTGCTATGAAAATTTTTTCAAAATTCCTGTTGTTGGTTTTGGTCGCCGGATTGTTATTAGGCGGCGCTAATAAAGAACTTTCTGAATTTGACTCCGTAAAATCTATGTCCCCTTTATTTATCAAATTTGATAATATAGCCGGCACGGAGGACCTCGTATTGAATGCAAAGCAGTATAAAAATTCGTCCGGCGAATCTTTTAGTGTTTCCCAACTGCAATATTTCGTCAGCAATATAAAGTTGCGTCGTACCGATGGAAAAGAATATGCCATCAAAGAGGATGACAGTTATTTTTTGATACAGGAAAATAACCCGGCAACCCATCTTTTAAAATTAAAAGTGCCGGCTGGTGATTATAAACAGTTGACTTTTGTATTGGGTGTAGATAGCCTGCGAAACACCATGAATATCAGCAAGCGTACCGGCGTATTGGATCCGGCCAGTTCGATGGATAATGGCATGTACTGGAGCTGGAACAGCGGGTACATCTTTTTCAAAATGGAGGGAGAGTCTTCTGCCGCTCCGGCCGATCCCACAGGTAGTCATAAGTTTCGTTATCATATTGGCGGATTTGGCGGGTATTCTGCACCTACGATCAACAATATCAAAACTATTTCTCTCGACCTGGTAAAATCCGGGATCGTAAAACCCCGTATCAACAAAAAAGCAACGATTTCTGTCAGGGCGGATATATTAAAAGCTTTTAATGCAACCACTAACCTAAGTATCGCGACTCATTCGAGTGTTATGTTCAGCGAATTCAGTGTAAACATCGCCAACAACTACAGCAAAATGTTTACCCTCCACCGTACCGAAAACTAAATCTTTATGGACCGGCGATATTATTTTTTCATCCTTGGACTTCTTGTCTTGCTGACCTCCGCCGGGAAGATCATGACCAATTTTGATGGGTTTCAAAAACCGGCCAATTTTCCCGAGCCGGTATATGATATGACCAAAAACCCAATCACCAAAGATGGGTTTGAACTGGGTCGAAAATTATTTTATGACCCTCGTTTGTCAAGAAACAACACGATCGGATGCGGCACCTGTCACATACAGGTGGCGGCTTTTACCCACCATGGCCATGATGTAAGTCATGGTATTGATGATCGATTGGGTAGCCGAAATTCCCCACCCATTATGAATATGGCATGGTCAAAGGCTTTCTTCTGGGATGGCGGTGTTTTTCATCTTGATCTGCAACCATTGGTACCTATCACTACCTATGCCGAAATGGATGAAAAAATGTCGAAGGTATTGGACAAGCTTCGCCAACATCCGGATTACCCCGGTTTATATAAAAAAGCATTTGGATCTGAAGAGATCACTTCGGCGAAAACTATGAAAGCCTTGTCTCAATTCATGCTGATGTGTGTAAGCAGCAACAGCAAGTATGATAAAGTGATGCGCAAGGAGGGAGAGAAGTTTACCAAAGAAGAAGAGCAGGGTTATAAACTGTTTCAACAAAAATGCGCCGGATGTCATGCAGAGCCTTTTTTTACTGATCAATCTTTCAGGAACAATGGAATTGCTATCGGGAGGAATGATGACCGGGGGCGTTTTACCATCACTTTAGATACGTTGGATGCATATAAATTTAAAGTACCCAGCTTGCGCAATATTGATGTCACGGCTCCTTATATGCATGATGGTCGTTATTACGGATTGGATAAAATACTCGATCATTACCGCTATGGGGTGCAGAATACGCCGAATCTTGATCCCCTGCTGAAACAGAACGGCCAGCTAGGTATACCCATGACGGATGAAGAGAAAGCCAGGATCATTACTTTCTTAAAAACGCTCAATGATCCGCAGTTTTTAAAAAACCCTTTATTAGCCGAGCAGGAATTTTTGCTGAATTATGATAAATAATAAATAGGTCAGTTTATATTTATCCGGAAATACTTACTTCTTCAATCAATCAACCATGATCAATAAAGCCAGTTGGCTGTTAACGCTTGCATTTGTGTGGGCTTGTAATAATGATAAGAAAGCGCAAGACCCTGCGGAAAAAACAGGTGCTGAACACAGTGGTCACAACATGACTGCTACCAGTAATAACTATGCTGATAGTATGAATAACGGTCTTATCAAAGAAGACACTTTAAAATTAAGTCCTCACAGAACGGCAATGGCCACCGTCAACGGTACCCATGTTCATATTGAATATAGCTCTCCTGGTGTGAAAGGACGAGTGGTATGGGGTGGATTGGTAGCTTATGATAAAGTATGGGTGACAGGTGCACATAAGGCCACGAGTGTACAGTTTAGCAAAGACGTTACCATCAACGGGCAGAAAATACAGGCAGGTCAATATGCTTTCTTCACTATACCTGGAAAAGAAAAATGGATCGTTATATTAAATACCCGCTATGATCAGCACCTGGCTGATGACTACAATGATAAGGAAGATGTAATAAGGGTGGAAGTAAAGCCGGAAGAGCATGACGTGGTGCAACGTTTGACTTATGCGGTTAATAAGATGGACGATAAAGGAGGCGAGATAGTAATGCAATGGGAAAAAATAGTTATTAGGTTGCCGTTTACAACCATGTAAGGGCAGATTAAAATAAAACGAGGGATAAGTAAACTGCTTGTCTCTCGTTTTATTTGCGGCTAACTATTTATTTGATCCCCGCTCTTTTGTTCAATTCATCTCTTGTCATCACCATCATTCTTCCGATAGGTTTTCCATTTCTGTAGGTGATCACTTTCATCGTTACTGCATCCCTGGGAACAATAACAGCCTCACTATACTTCGGATAAAAATTGTCAGGAAATGAATTATCAAAGCTGTAATGAATATCCAGTCCTTCAATTTCCGGGATCATTTTTACAATGATCTGCGAATCTTTTTTAGCTATTTCAAAAGCGGGATCGTAGATGCTGGGAGCATATTTTATTTGAGCGATATCAAATCTTTCAAAATGCTTTTCCACTCTTCCAACAAAATCATTCCAGGCTCTCTTTTCTTTTGGCGACCACAAAGCTTCGGCTACGGCAAAAGCTCTTGGCCATGTCATGTATTGGGCATGACGCATGTTATACACCTGTTCTGTCCATAGGTTCGCCTGCCCGCCTTTTACCAGGTTGGGATCAACTCCATTGGGTATTGGCTCAAACTGGTAAGATTTTTTTAACCGCAAAGTGGCGTATACCGGCGGCTCTAATACTTTATCGCCCTGCATGTAGTCTATATAGACAAAGTCTGTGGGAGTCATCACTACTTCATGGCCTTGCCGTGCTGCTTCAATGCCACCTTTCATGCCGCGCCAGCTCATCACCGCCGCGCCGGGAGCGAGGCCGCCCTGTAGTATCTCATCCCATCCGATCATTTTCTTTCCTTTTGATTCAATGATCTTCCCCATTCTTTTTACAAAATAGCTTTGCACTTCGTCGAGGTTCTTCAGATTTTCCTTTTTCATCAGGGCTTTTATTGCCGCACTTTTTTCCCAGAAATTACGTGCCGTTTCATCACCACCCATATGTATATACTCAAAAGGAAATAGCTGCGCCACTTCTGTAAAAACCTTGTCCATGAATTCATACACTTTTTCATTCGCAGGGCAAAGTGAATTATCGATCAGGCCATAAAAATGCCCTTTGGCGGGCCACACCATAAAAGGCTCCCCGGAGTTGACTTTATAGGTTCCGGGAGTGCAGGTTAATTCTGGGTAAGCAGCCAGCGCTGCCATGCTATGACCGGGGACGTCAATTTCAGGAAGTATGCTTACAAACCTGTCTTTAGCATACTGAACAACTTCTTTTATATCATCCTGGGTATAAAATCCGCCATAATTGCGGGGCTCATCAGGCCCTGGTTTTGAAAACGTATTAAAGGTTCCTGTTTTATCTACCCTCCAGGCACCCACCGACGTGAGCTTTGGGAAACTTTTTATTTCAATGCGCCAGCCCTGGTCATCCGTAAGATGCCAATGAAGCACATTGAACTTATATTTTACCATATCATCAATATATTGTTTCACCTGCTCTTTGGTAAAAAAATGGCGTGATACATCCAGCATCAAACCCCTCCATCCAAAGCGGGGATGATCTTCAATGGTCACTATAGGTAATGACCATTCAACAGCCGACTTCAGCGTTTCTTTACTTTCAATTTGTTTGGGCAATAATTGCAGCAGTGTCTGTACTCCATAAAATATACCCGCCGGTTCTTTAGCTGTTAATGTTACACCGGTGGGCGTTACTTTTAGACTATACCCTTCTTTAGGGATATTGCTATCATTGGATAAGGACAGGAAAATAGCATTGGAAGAAGGACCGTTGCCTTCCTGTATTGTCACTTTTTTTGTAGCGTTGGCGAGTTGTCCCGATAATCCAGTGGCGATTTTTTTCAATTCTTCATTTTGCGGCACGACTATGATCAGTTCGGACGGAAACGAAAATACACCCGAGCCTTGTGATATGGAAGCGGGCTGGGGTATTAACGCGATAGTGGCTGGTGGTTGACTAAAGCAACAGAAAGTTGCAACAATTAAAATGGCAAACAGCGATATCTTTTTCATAATTAATGATTATAAGGCCTACAAGGTAAGTAATTGAGCGAATTGAATTCAGTGGGAAAATAAGAGTTTATACTCAGCCCAAAAATTGCCGGGATTGATAATACATCCTAATTTGATTCGTTTATGTTAATGCAAATCAATATCGGTGGAGTGAGCCAATCCGGCAACTGACAAGGCTTGTATTATCGGGCACTACACTATATATTTGACCGGTTCCGCCTCTTTAAACCTTATTTTCAACCCATGCGTATAAGAAAAAACGCAGTTTTCATCTTATTATCTTTTATTACTATATCCTGTGCCGCACAGCTTCAACCCGTATATACCTTTCAAAAAGACGATAGCCTTTTAAAAAAGAGCTATTATGATCAATCAGCAAAGAAAAAAGCTGTGCTGCTGGCCTCCGTTGATAAAAGGACCGCTCCGGACTATAAAAAGATATACGAAGATCAATTCAGGGAAATAGGCCAGCTATGGCAAAGCGACCGCGCAGTTACAGCTCCCGTCGCACACGCCTACCTGCAATCTGTCTTACAAAAGATCCTATCTGCTAATGATGAATTAAAGAAAACTGATGCCCGGGTTATTTTTTCCCGCGACTGGTGGCCTAATGCCTTTAGCATGGGTGATGGTACCATTGCTATCAATGCTGGTTTAATGATTTTCCTGGAAAATGAAGCAGAGCTGGTATTTGTGTTGAGCCATGAGCTGGCGCATTATTATCTTGATCATACCGGCAGCGCCATAAAAAAGTATGTTGAAACGGTCAGCAGCGAATCTTTTCAAAAGGAACTAAAACGACTCTCCAAAACAGAATATGGCGCTAACCGACAGTTGGAAGAGCTTTCGAAAACTTTTGCCTTTAGCAACCGGAAGCATACCCGTGAAAATGAAGCGGCGGCAGACAGGTTGGCTTTTAGTTTCATGAAGAATACCGGGTATGATTGCAATGCGATTAACACCTGTCTTGAATTGCTTGACAAAATAGATGATTCATTATTGAATCGGCCGATTGCTCTTCAGCAGGCTTTCAATTTTAATGAATATCCCTTTAAGAAAAAATGGATACAAAAGGAATCTTCTATTTTCAGCCAGTTGGATGAAAATGATTCTCCATTGACCCGTAAAGAAAAGGATTCTTTAAAAACACATCCTGATTGCAGCAAAAGAATTTCGTTACTCAAAGATTCCATTCAAAAAGTTCTGACAGGAAAAAAATTTCTTGTCAATGAAGCGTTATTTAAGCAATTGAAAAAGGAGTTTTTTGTTGAAATAACGGAGCAATGTTATAGGGAGAAAAACCTGAGCCGGAATTTATATTACAGTTTGTTGTTGTTGCAGGCAAATGAAAATACTCCGTTGGCCGTTTATTCAATCGCCAGGGGGCTCAATCGTATTTACGAATATCAAAAAAATCACCAGTTAGGTTCGAAGATAGATACGGAGAGCAAAAACTATCCGGGGGAGTATAACCAGCTGCTTCGTATGCTGGGTCAACTACGTTTGGATGAACTGGCCAATGTTAACTATCATTTCTGCAAGCAATACGAATCATTAATGAAAGATTATGTGGGATTCACTGAGGAAATGAATAAAGTAAAACAATTAAAAAAGAGTCTATAATTTCTTAAAAATCAACAATAATAACCTACTAATGAAAAAACATCTATTGTCTGCAAGTCTGATATTACTTGTAGCTATTAACTCCAAAAGCCAAACGCTGTCCATTGAAAACGTTTATAAAGCAACCCTCCGCAATTCGGATGCTATCAAAGAGGGCAGTGATGTAAAGGGATATTATTTCTTTTATGTGAGCGACAAGATCGATAAAAGAACTAACGAATACACGTTGCAGATCACCGATAATAATTTAAAAAAATTAAAAGATATCAAGTTCCAGGATTCCAAGCATGTGTCCGTGCTTGAATCATCCTTCAATGGTACCGACCTGATCTTTTTGTTTTACAATGATGACGAGAGAACTTTTGAATACCAGGTTTTTGG
>JANOCH010000637.1:0-1721 GCA_031412015.1 Chitinophagaceae bacterium | reverse complement strand
CCAAATAAATAGCATCGCAGATCAAGGCATGACCAATACTTACTTCGTCCAACCAGGGAATATTTTCTTTAAAGAATTTCAAATTCTGAAGATCCAGATCATGCCCCGCATTGAGACCCAGGCCGAGTTCTTTTGCTTTTGCTGCCGCTGCAACGTACGGAGCAACTGCTAACTGCTTACTGCCAACTGAAAACTGTTTCGCATAACCTTCTGTATACAATTCAATCCTGTCCGTCCCCGTTTCGGCGGCGGCTGCTACCATTTCCACTATCGGGTCCACAAAAATGGAGACACGAATGCCAGCGTTCTTAAAAACCGAAATTATTTTTCGTAAATAGTCTTTGTTTTTTATAGTATCCCAGCCGTGATCAGAGGTGAGTTGGCCCAGGGTGTCGGGAACCAGCGTTACCTGGTCGGGTTTTGTTTCGAGTACCAGATCCACAAATTTTTGTTCCGTACAATTGCCTTCAATATTGAATTCTGTGGTGATGATCTTTTTGATCGCTCTCACATCATTGTAACGGATATGACGTTCATCGGGCCGGGGATGCACCGTGACGCCATCAGCGCCGAAGCGTTGAACGTCAATGGCGGCTTGTACTACATCCGGATTATTTCCACCTCTTGAGTTGCGCAGCGTGGCTATCTTATTAATATTTACTGAAAGTTTCGTCATGCATCAAAGATAAATAAACATTGGTGAGACTCGCGGCGCCGGGTCCACCATACTAACTACCAGTGATGATGTCTTTAAGATAATGCCGAAGGCATGCTATTATTATAGTGGTAGGCCGGTTTGCCGGGAAACCCCAAGGGGGTAAAATTTGATATCACGCCTTCGGCGTTCAAATCGAAAAGGGGTTTTATTGTTTTATAATAATTAAAACCCTTCGGGTTTTTAAGCGTGTTTAAAAGAGAAGAAAAGATGGATGTTATTTAAATATATCCTCTGCAATTAGTCGCACCGCATCCGCAGGGTAGTTTCCCATCATGATGCGTCTCGCCATAATCGCAGGTCAGCTCTTCTCCTTTTCTTATGGGTTTTAAAGTATAGAATTCAACTTTGCGGTAGGCCCTGCGCATATAAGTATTAGGATCGCAGGAGTGATTGATAAATCTCAACTCGTTGCTGTTGATACTGGCATCAAGAGCAATATCTTCTTGATCAAACTCCACCATGAAAAGTACGTTACCCGGTTGTCGCTTGACTCTTTTCTGGGCTTCCTTATAAGAAATTATCTCGCCGCCCATATTTCCCAGTTTTCTTTTGGCTGGGATGGCCTTTATTGAAAACGCACCTTTACCGGCAATTTTGCTTTTGTTAACCTGTAAGGGGTAATTCAACTCTTTACTCATTTAGCAACAATATTTTTTGACGAACGACCTTTAGTGAGCCTGGTTATGAACTCAAATACTTAAACCTATAATACTTGTTTACAACTCCATCCATGTATGATCCGCCAATAGCTTCACTCCCGCCACAAATTTTTTGAAGGGCCCGGAACTTCCCCATTCTTTAGGCGACACTAATGACAAGCTGTGACTGCCATCATTTTTCTCGTATAAATAATAGACCTGGCCGATATTGGGTTTAAAGGAAAGTTTAGCACTGTAGATCATTAGCGACAGTTCCTTTCTTTTTTGTATTTCCTGTGCCTGCAATGCCAGCAATTCTACCTGTTTCCTTATTTGCTGCAGCTGCATATTGGTCTGTTCCTCCA
>JANOCH010000636.1:0-2354 GCA_031412015.1 Chitinophagaceae bacterium | reverse complement strand
CCGCAATATCGCTGACAATAGTTCTCTCTTCTCCTATCAAAGCATTTAATAAAGAAGACTTTCCGGTGTTTGGCTGACCAATGATAGCAAATTTGGGTAAAGCAGTTTCGTCCTCTTCCCCATCTTCATCCGGTGGTGTTGGAATTAATTCAGCTATCGCATCCAACAGTTCACCTGTGCCACTGCCGCTTGCCGCCGCTATAAAAAATATCTGGTCAAATCCCAGGCTATAAAACTCGGATGCCTCTAAGAGTTTGTTATTGTCATCAACTTTATTGACCGTTAAAAAAACAGGTTTAGTACTTCGTCTTAAAACATGCGCCATTGAATCATCCAGATCCGTCATGCCTGTATGCGCATCTACCAGGAAGATGATGGCATCTGCTTCATCCACGGCGATCATAACCTGTTTAGCGATTTCCTTTTCAAATATATCCTGGCTACCAGCTACAAAACCGCCGGTATCGATAACGTTAAAATCCTTGCCGTTCCAATCGGCTACACCGTATTGGCGGTCACGGGTCACCCCACTTACATCATCTACGATCGCTTTTCTTTCTTCGAGTAAACGATTGAATAAGGTGCTTTTTCCCACATTGGGACGACCGACTATTGCTATTGTAAAACTCATACCCTAAATCCCTAAAGGGACTTTTAGACTCCGAAAACTGAAATCTCCTTTGTTAATAGAAAACTCAATTTTTACGAATGATTAATAAAATTAAATACCTATCTGCGTCACTATCTTTATAGAACTAATTCAACCTAAATTTACCTGATCAATCCACCATTCACCATTGACTATTGACTATTCACCTTTCACCTCAATATCCATACTCCTTCAACTGCAGATCATTCTCTCTCCACTTCGGCTTCACTTTTACAAACAATTCTAAAAATACCTTTTGCTGTAAAAATGCTTCGATGTCGGCTCTCGCTAATGTACCCAGCTTCTTGATCATACTTCCTTTCTCGCCGATCAGTATTACTTTCTGTGTTTCGCGGTGAACAATAATATCCGCCACGATCTTAACCAACGTTGTTTTTTCCGTAAACTCTCTTATCAGCACCGCCGCATGATAAGGGATCTCATCCTGTGCCAGTTGATAAATTTTCTCCCGTATGAGTTCGCTGACAAAGAATTTGGTGGGCAGGTCGCTGATATCACCATCTTCTGTGCTGTAGAACGGCTCTCCTTCCGGCAATAACTCCAATATCGGTTTTAAAAATCCTTTCAGGTTGATGCCACTTGTAGCCGATATCGTTATCGCTTTTTTGCAATAAGATTTAGCTTCAAAAAACGCGATGCATTCTTTTATTTTTTCCTGGCTGGCCCTATCAATTTTATTGATCACAACGATGGCCGGTACACTCAATTTTAAGGCTTCGAAGATGGTATTACATTCCTCCCAGTTTTCATTTACATCCACGATCAACAACGCCACATCCGCATCTTCCAAAGCCCCTTTTACCGCCTGCATCATTTTCTCATGCAATTTGTATTTCGGTTCAATGATGCCCGGAGTATCAGAAAAAATAACCTGGTAGTTCTTTTCCGTCATGATGGCCTTGATACGGTGACGGGTGGTTTGCACTTTCGGTGATACGATAGCCAACTTCTCTCCCATTAGCGCATTAAGCAATGTGCTTTTGCCCGCATTGGGCCTCCCGAAAATGTTTACAAAACCAGCTTTCATTAAAAACTTCTCCATGTAACCCCGGACAAGTCGTGCTTCGAACGCAAGAGGAAGGCGGTAGTCAATCCTTGCCAGTTGAAACACAACTGTTCAGGAAAATTTAAATAAACCATCCATCAAAGGATGGAATTCATCTGAATTAAAAAGTCCTCCCCGATGATTATCGGGGCGGTTTCCTTGTTGCGAAGGGGAGGATCGAACTCCCGTCCGCCAGCTGGCGGATATAAACCAAGAGCTATTTATTTTCTAACAATTGCCAAATCCATTCCCTGCCTTTGGCTGATTTTAGTTCTTTTTCTCTTCGCATTGCATCCGCCTTAATTTCAAAAATCTCGGTATGTACTATTTCCCAAGGCCTGAACCTAACGGTCCAACCCTTTGTCGCCAGTTCATTGTGCGATTTAACTCGGTCTTCAAGATTAGATGTATATCCTATGTAAATCTTGTTATGAGATTGACTATATAACACATACACCGTAAACATGAAAATTAAAAAATCCGCCCCGATAAGATTCGGGGCGGTTTCCTTGTTGCGAAGGGGAGGATCGAACTCCCGACCTTTGGGTTATGAGCCCAACGAGCTACCGCTGCTATACTTCGCGGTGAAAATTTAAGGACATCACGCTAAGCCGCCAAACAAAAAATAAAAGCCACTGT
>JANOCH010000635.1:0-7463 GCA_031412015.1 Chitinophagaceae bacterium | reverse complement strand
TATAAATCAGCGCCGGGCGGAGGCACCACCGACTACGCGGTAGAAATATTTCATGATGCATTGGAGGAAAAAAAGTATGAATGTTTCCTGAAAGAGGATACCTATTTACCAATGATGTATATGCCGGATGCTATCCGTGCGACCATTGAATTAATGGAAGCTCCGGCAGAAAAAATAAACATCCGCACATCTTATAATGTTTCATCCATGAGTTTTTCGCCAAAAGAGATCAGCGCTGAAATAAAAATGCATATCCCTGAATTTTCTATCACCTATCAGCCTGATTACCGCCAGGCCATTGCCGATAGCTGGCCGCAAAGCATTGATGACAGTGTAGCAAGAAAGGATTGGGGATGGAAAGAAGAATTTGACCTGGGGGCAATGACAAAAGATATGCTTACCAATTTAAAAAGCTAATAACTTTTGCTGAAAATTTTGTTCAAATTATAGTCGTCTCAAGTCTTCACTATATTGAAACCTTTGAATGCCTGTAAAGTGATCTTCTCCACTTTTACGTTTGTGACGATGGCCATTTCGGGCCCTTTCTTACACCAATCGACCAGGTTATTCAATTGAACTTCCGTTCCGGTTGCTATTATATGGACTGTACCATCAGGTTTATTTTTTATTTCCCCGGTGATTGTCAATTCTACCGCTTTTGCTTTTGTTGATTGGCGATAAAAGACTCCCTGGACCAATCCATCTACTATAATAGAAATACTTTGCAGCATTATTTAGAAATTGATCAATTCAATAATTTGTTCGAGATAGTATTGATCCGTGATATCAAATTGATCCGGCAATTCACTGTCAATATCTAACACGGCTACTACCTCACTATTACAAATGACGGGCACGACGATTTCTGATTTTGATAAACTACTGCAGGCAATATGACCCGGAAATTTTTCAACATCAGGGACGATTAATGTTTTTGCCTGTGCCCAACTGGCGCCGCAAACACCTTTTCCTTTTTTTATACGTGTACAGGCAACAGGTCCCTGGAACGGTGCTAATACCAGTTCTTCCTCTTTGGCTTCGAAAGATTTTTTTACCACATAAAATCCCACCCAAAGCCAACCGAATTGCTCTTTCAACGCCGCTACAATATTGGCCATATTGGCGATAAGGTCAGGTTCGCCTTCCAGCAAACCTTTGATCTGCGGTAAGAGGGATTGATATCGTTCCAGTTTACTTCCGGAGATGATTGATAGATCTTCTGCCATACCACAAAGATAAATTCAACTTCAGTTTTGCAAATTAAATTATGGTTATTGAGATAGATAGTCAATTTTTATACCACGGTCACTGATGTTTCTTCGACTTTCCCGAATGCCTGGAAGCAATAGCAATTGTTTTCAATGTATAACTGCCGTCATTATTTCTGCCTGCTATAGCAAGAGGTAATGGCTGCCTGTAATCAGTTGGATCTTTAATAGATAAGTTCAGGTTATAATTTCCTGCAACAACAGTAGCGGGAAGATTAAAGGTATCGGAGACGGCTGTAAAATCAGGTTGGGGTATGAATAATTTAGGAGAGAATCGTGAGGTGTCCGACCAGATTATTTTATGGCTGCTATCCTTTAATTCAAACAAAACAGTCCAGTTTTCATACGTGGGAGCAATACCTGTATTTTTCCATTGGAGCATTATGAAAAAAGGCTGACCAGGTTCTATGACCGGCGAAATATCCCCACCCTGAAGGATAAGTCGATACCCTGCTGCTTTGGAAGCCCTTCGGATATTTTCCTGCATGCAAGGTTTACTATGATCCGAAAAGTTCCCGTTGCCGATCAGGCTGGCATGATAGCGTTTGACCTGTTCTTCCATATCTCCGTAATCACATCCATCTTTGAACGAACCGCCGGGAATGGGCTCTCCATTTACGGGAGCATATTTATAACGATTCATAATAGCCGTATCAAATCTCATTTCATTGAACGTTATTTTATTCCTGTCGGTGTACTGCCTGATATAATCATCCAAAGCTCCCCAGTTATCCCTTCGCCACCCGATCAGCCCCCAATTGTTCCGTGTGGTTAAAGCATGATAGGCGACTTCCGGTGCAGTTTTGGTATTATGCAAACGGTTGCCATCAAACGCATTGAACATGATCACCAAGGGATAGTTTGAAAATTTTTTGGTGATATCGGGCAAAGTGTTGGCGCAGGGCCCTGCGCAAAAGATTCCCGATTTCAATTTTTTCAAACTAAACAAGCAGTCATTTACCAACAAGGACCTCGAACCGGGTAAGATGTTGCTCTTTGTTTTTTTTGATGCAGACTGTGATCATTGCCAGCAGGCCATTCAGTATCTTGACATGCATTACCAGGATTTTAAAAAAGCGGCCATTTATTTAATAACGCTGGATAGCCTGGAGACCATAAACCGGTTCATGGCAAAGTATGGAAGCGGTTTAAAAGACAAGAAAAACGTCACCCTGTTGCAGGATCCACAATATGAATTCATGCGAAAGTTCAGGCCCCGGAAATATCCCTCGATGTTCCTCTATTCCGCAAAAAAAGAATTGATCCTGTATGATGACAACGAGAAAAATGTATCCGGGTTTTCAAAGCATATAAGGGATGGCAGATAATGACGCGGTCATCCGAAAAAAACAGTAGATTTCCCCGACAATTGAAATCCTTCCGACTAAATTTTAAAGCGGGGTTATTTATGAGAAAATATGTTGGTGCGCTCCTGGTAGCTATTGGTTGCTGTTTTTTTTCCTGCAAAGAAGCGGCCGTAAAAAAAGATTATAGCGGGTGGTCCGCTTATGCCGGTTCAAAAGACGGTATCCGGTATTCTTCCAATGAGCAGATCACGCCGGAGAATATATCGCAACTAGAGGTAGCCTGGACCTTTAGTTCGAATGATAAAGACACGGGCAATCGTTCGCAAAATCAATGTAATCCCATCATGGTCGACGGGATCTTGTATGGCACTTCGCCCCGATTAAAATTGTTTGCTCTGAATGCCACTACCGGTGAACAAAAATGGTTGTTCGATCCTGCCGATGAAGACACTGCCGCAAAAAAAGATCCTTTTGCCTATTTCAAAGTAAGCAGGGGTATGATGTATTGGCAGGATGAGAAAGGTGAGGATAAGCGAATATTTTACAGTGTAGGTAACAGAACATTTTCCATCAACGCTGGGGATGGAAGACCGGTAAGAAGTTTTGGTAAAAATGGATACATAGACCTGGCGGAAAATCTTGATCGGGATACGTCGAGTTTTGATCCATTTGTAGTAGCCACCACTCCCGGCGTTATTTTTAAGGACCTGTTGATCCAGGGAGTAAGAGTCGGTGAATCTGCGGATGCAGCACCGGGTCATATCCGTGCATTTGATGTACGCACCGGAGAACGCAAATGGATATTTCATACCATTCCGCAACCGGGTGAGGCCGGTTATGAAACATGGCCCGATAAGGATGCGTGGAAGAAATTAGGTGGCGCTAATAATTGGGCCGGTATGTCACTTGATGAAGAAAGAGGAATTGTATATGTTCCTACCGGCACTGTGTCCGGCGATTTTTATGGCGGTTTTCGTAAAGGACAAAATCTATTTGGCAATTCATTGATCGCTTTAGAAGCTGCAACGGGTAAATATCTCTGGCATTTTCAAACCATACATCATGACTTATGGGACCGTGATCTTCCTGCTAATCCCAATTTGGTAACTATTAATAAGGATGGGAAGAAAATTGACGCTGTCGCGCAGATCACTAAACACGGGTATGTATTTTTATTTGATCGCAGCAATGGCCAACCTGTTTTTCCGATTGAAGAGAAACCAGTGCCAACCACCGGCGCTTTACCGGGGGAAGAACCCTGGGCAACACAACCTATTCCGACGCTGCCGGAACCATTTGCCCGTCACAAATTTGGCGCTGAAGACGTCAGTGACATTACACCTGAAACGCATGCGGCGTTAATGGAGAAATTCAATAAAGTAAAGCATAGTGGAATGTTTGCGCCACCCAGCAAGGATGGCTCCTGGATATTTCCGGGTTACGATGGCGGCGGAGAATGGGGTGGAGCAGCTGTTGATCCTGAATCAGGAATATTATATATCAACAGTAGTGAAATGCCCTGGATCTTAACGATGATAGACGTACCCCCGAGAACTAGTGATCTTTCATTGAAGGGAATTGGTCAGAGTGTTTACGGCAAGTATTGTCTTTCCTGTCATGGCCCTGAATTAAAAGGCAATGGTACTTCCTATCCTTCGCTGGTAAATCTTGAAAAAAAATATAACGACGATCAATTGCATAGAATCATTGCGAATGGCAAGAACATGATGCCGGCATTTAAACAGATATCCGGCAAGGAACAAGAAGCTATCGCATCCTTTTTATTGAATAAGACCGACAAAGAGCCAGGCGCAATGGCAAAAAAGGCAAAGGGTGCAACCGATACGCCCAAAGAACCGACTTCAGATATGAGCAACGCTCAGCGAAAGAAAAGCATTCTAGATGAAGTGCCTTATACGATGACCGGGTATAACCGTTTCCTTGATAAAGACGGTTACCCCGGAATAAAGCCACCCTGGGGCACTTTGAATGCAGTGGATCTGAACACGGGTAAATTACTATGGAAAGTTCCATTGGGTGAATATGAAGAGTTAACCAAAAAAGGTATTCCTCCTACGGGAACGGAATGTTATGGAGGGCCACTGGTAACAAAAGGCGGAGTGGTATTTATCGCCGCTACAAAAGATGCAAAGATCCGTGGCTTCGATAAAAAGAGCGGAAAAGTAATATGGGAAGCTAAGCTACCTGTTCCTGGTTATGCTACACCCGCTACTTATACCATTGACGGAAAGCAGTATTTGGTTATTGCATGTGGCGGAGGAAAAATTGGAAGCAAATCCGGTGATGAGTATATCGCCTTTGCTTTACCTTAACGGCTATAGTGAATAAAAGGTAGAAGTAATTTTTATATAAGTTAAAAATTAAATGTTAGCCTTTCATTTAAATATCGCAAATAGTAAAATGGTTGTAAATTGAACCCAATAATTAAAAGCAATATGTATAAAGTAAGTATTATAAGTTTGATGATCCTGGGAGTATTTATTTTGACGAGTTCGTTTTTTCAAAAGTATGAGCTTCCAAAAAGCATTGAGCGGGGCAAAGAAGTGTATGCTACTTACTGCATGAGTTGTCATATGGAAGATGGACAAGGCACGGATATTTTTCCGCCGGTAGCAAAGACTGATTACCTGAAGAAACCGGTAAAGACACTGGTCAATATCATACTACAGGGTCAAAGCGGCGAGATAGTGGTGAACAAGAAGAAGTATGACGCATTAATGCCGGCCCAGGCTTACCTGGAAGATGAGCAGATCGCCGATGTGCTGAATTATATACGCAATAGTTTGGGGAATAAGATACCTGTAGCTATTACTCCTGCACAGGTAAAAGCACTGCGGTAATTTTTGTGCAGGGATATGCCATCGGAAGATTTTATACTCCTGTTCTTTGTTTTTTGATCAACACGGTCGACCTCATTTCTACGGGAACTGATGAGCCTCTTATCTGTAGTTCCGGGGTCAATACTCTTTTTTCAAAATCTTTGATAGGCCGCTTGCTTTCTATTAATTGAAGTAAGAGTTCAGTAGCTGCACGTCCCATTTCTTCCGTAGGATTGTTTGGGCCTGATCCGATTCAATTTTGCCAGTTTCATTGCCGATAACGATTGCGTAAATAAACTTCTCTGAAGGTCTTGAAAATGATTGAGTTTGGGGTAAAATTGTAGAATAATCGTCCATTCGGGACAACGATCTGCCAGCTATCATGAAAAAATTTCTTTGCATATCTTTTGTTACGCTCTTTTTTTTTGAGGCCATCGCACAGTGGAACAAACTTCCTGTGATCATTTCTCCCAAGTTCAAAAAAGATACGATCAGCATTGTTAAGCACGGTGCTATTGCAGATGGCTATTCGCCCAATACAAAAAACATCCAGGCCGTCATTGATATTTCCAATAAAAGAGGAGGTGCCGTGGTATTGGTTCCTGCTGGTCTATGGCTTACCGGACCAATCGTGTTAAAAAGTAATGTCAATCTTCACCTGTCAGCAGGTGTTATCTTATTATTTACAGAAGATAAGAACGAATACCCGTTGGTAGAAGCTAACTGGGAAGGGCTGCCACAAATACGTAATCAGTCTCCCATTTCTGCAACCGGTGCAACTAATATAGCTATTACCGGCAAAGGAATAATAGATGGAAATGGTGATGCATGGAGAGCGGTCAAGAAAGATAAGCTTACCGAAACTCAATGGAAAAAATTGATAAGCTCAGGAGGCGTTGTGAGCGAGGATGAGAAAACATGGTATCCTTCAGCCGGATTCGTTAAAGGATTAAAGCCGCCGGCCAATCCGGGGTTGATATTACCGGGAAAGGAAAAAGCGTTTTACGAAAGCATCAAAGATTTTTTGCGACCCAACCTGGTGTTGTTGACCAACTGTAAATATATTTTACTGGAGGGTGTTACATTCCAAAATTCGCCTGCCTGGTGTCTGCATCCGCTGATGAGTGAACACCTGACGGTGAAAAATGTTTTTGTAAAAAATCCCTGGTATGCGCAGAACGGCGATGGGATAGATGTTGAGAGCTGTAAAAATGTGCTGATCGAAAATTCTGTTTTCGATGTAGGTGATGATGGCTTATGTATGAAAAGCGGCCGTGATGTGGAAGGAAGAAAAAGGGTCATGCCGGTCGAAAATGTGATCATCCGTGGATGCACCGTCTATTCATCTCATGGAGGTTTTGTGATCGGCAGTGAAATGAGCGGTGGCGCCAGAAATATTTATGTCAGTAATTGCACATTTATCGGCGCCGATATCGGTATTCGTTTTAAAACAAACCGTGGACGTGGCGGCGTGGTAGAGAATATATTCATTAAGGACATTTACATGAAAGATATTCCGGCCGAAGCTATTTTATTCGACATGTATTATATGGCGAAAGATCCGGTAGTGTTAGCGGGAGAGAAAAGAGACCGGATAGCTATCGGGTTGCCAAAAGTAGAATTTAAAACAGTTGATGAAACCACGCCGGTCTTCAAAAATTTTCATATCAGTAATGTGTATTGCAACGGCGCGGAGAAAGGCATATTTGTCCGGGGTCTGCCGGAAATGCATGTAAAAGATATTGTATTGGAAAATATGGTACTGCAGGCAAAAAGAGGAATTGATGTGCAGGAAGCAACGGGGATCACTTTTAAGAATATAAAAGTGATCAGTAATGAAACCAATCCTCTGGTGGACATCGTGCAAAGTGATAAACTGACCTTTGATAACATCACTTACAAAAACGGATCGGAGTTATTGTTTCGGGTCAATGGCGAAAGAAGCGGCAACATCATTATAAAAAATACTGATGCCTCCCATGCTAAAGAAGAGATTAGTTATGAGCTGGGGGCGACGGAGAAAATGGTCACGATAAAGTGAAAAGACC
>JANOCH010000634.1:0-8198 GCA_031412015.1 Chitinophagaceae bacterium | reverse complement strand
TTTTTGAATTTATCAGTGTGTTTTAAAATCAGGTAGGGCATCAGCCGGTTATACTGCTTTGGTATGTTCATATCAATAATTTTATAGTCCAAACCTCGGCCATAAATAGATCAGAAAATTGGAAAAAAGCGACATTTTGTTCTGGGTTTACCGGGAGAACGAATTTTCCCACGAAGACACCAAGAGCACTAAGAAAACACTATGTGGACTTCGTGTATTTGTGGGATATACACTAATCTGACATCTTACCCTTGTAATATTTATAGGCAATAAATGAAAGCGGCAACCCAATTGCGCCGATCAATATCAGGACGGCAATAGCAGCTTGTTTTAAATCAAAAGCTCCTACTGACGCTTTACTCATTGGCACCACAGCATGGCTCATTATAAACCAGATAAAAATGCCATACAAAATACCCGTAAGAATGCGGTCAAAAGATAAAAACTTTAGTTTTGGGTAGATCCAAAAAAAGAAGAGCGTCCATATAAAAGCAACCAGGAAATGAAGTGCCAGGCCCAGTAAAGAAATAGCAGCCCCACCTGAAAAAGCTTCTTTTCCCATTACAGCGCTGGCAATGTACTTAAGCACAATTTGAGGGTCTTTTCCAGTCTTGCTTTAAAAGTTTACTATTGCGGCAATAATATCAAGGCTGCCAACCAGCAAAGTAGCCAACAGAATTGTTTTCCAAAAGTTCTGCTTCAATAAGTAAGTCATGGATTGATTTGAAAGCTTGCTATTCTAAAAAGCACAATTAAATTAACCTAAATTTCTACATCTCATAGCGGTTATTGGCCGTGATATGCAGATGGTTACAGTTTTGTAGCATGAACTTTCCATAATACTTAACGGTATAGTCTAGCTATTACGGGAATATTGACCTATCTTCGCTGCTCTTATATGTTATCTCTCACTTCGTTTGTTTTGATCCGATAGCTATCGGATTATCTCCTCAAATCCCGTGACGGCTTAACGTAAGGCAGGTAAAGTATCATACGTTTAGTTGATAGCCTTACCGTATTTATTAATCAAAATTTATTCAATTGTCATTTAACAATTTGCAGCTCATTGAGCCTGTGCTCAAAGCTTTAATTCATGAAGGCTATACCATCCCTACGCCTATCCAGGAACAATCTATTCCTATTATTTTACAGAAAAGAGATCTCCTTGGTTGCGCCCAAACCGGAACAGGGAAGACGGCGGCTTTCGCTATACCGCTTTTGCAACTAATGCACGAGCAACAACAGCAACAACCCGCACAAAGGTTTCGTCCGATTAAAACATTGATCTTAACACCCACCAGGGAGCTGGCTATACAGATCGACGAAAGTTTTAGAGCTTATGGTCGTTATTTAAATTTAAATCACCTCGTTATTTTCGGTGGAGTATCCCAGGTAAACCAGGTAAATACGTTGCGTCGTGGTGTTGATATTTTAGTCGCTACTCCTGGTCGTTTGCTCGATTTAATGCAACAAAATTATGTTTCACTTCGGGATATTAGTTTCTTCGTGCTGGATGAAGCCGACAGGATGCTCGATATGGGTTTTGTGCATGATGTAAAAAAGATCATCGCGAAACTACCGGCAAAAAGACAAACACTGTTTTTCTCCGCTACCATGCCGCCGGAAATACAGCAACTGGCCAATGTGTTGTTGACCAATCCGGCTAAAGTGGAAGTTACACCGGTCTCCTCTACGGTTGAACTGATCCAGCAATCATTATACCATGTAGATAAACAAAATAAACATCCCCTGCTGGCTCATTTACTGGAAGATAATTCCATACAGACCGCTCTTGTTTTTGCACGTACCAAACATGGCGCTGATAAAATAGCCAGGGGACTTGGCAAGTTTGGTATTAAAGCGGAAGCTATTCATGGCAATAAATCGCAGAATGCCCGGCAATCGGCTTTGGCCAATTTCAAATCTAGAAGAACAAGAGTATTGGTGGCAACCGATATCGCCGCCCGTGGTATTGATATTGATGAGCTGACGCACGTTTTCAATTATGATCTGCCAAATGTTCCTGAAACTTATGTACACCGTATTGGTCGTACAGGAAGAGCGGGTGCCAGCGGTATCGCCATTTCTTTTTGCGATGGGGAAGAAAGAGATGATCTGAAAGAAATTCAAAAGCTGATCAAAAAAACAATACCTGTTATTGCAGAGCATCCCTTTATAGTAACCAATAATAGTAGTCAACCTATGCATCAACCGGCTCAGCGCCCAACATATCAAAAAAGATTCCAGGGCAATAGAAATGGAAATGCTTCCCGCGGGAATCAAAGAAATAGCCGTCCTTCTTATGCAGGTCGTTCTTAATTGTTCGTGTTTGTAAAATATATAGAAACGGGTCTTTTATAAAGGCCCGTTTTAGTTTAGCACGATGTAATACTACCAATAACCCAATGCCACAAATACTTTTACCGGTTGTGCAAAGCCTTTAAGATTTTGATCATTGAGATCAGCGAATTGAAAATTTCTGCCCATGCACAATGCCTTTACAACTTCTGATATTAATACCTGCCCGGGATCTGCCAGGTCACATAATCGTTTGGTTAATTGAACAGCAACGCCAAAAAAATCATCGCCTTCGGTAACAGGTTCTCCGGCATTAATGCCGATCTTGACATGAAGATGTGTAGTAGGATTTTCCGTCCTGTATTCCGAAAGTTCTTTTTGTATTTCCAAAGCACACCGTACAGCCTTTGAGGTAGAATTAAATGTGGCCATGATACCATCACCGGTATGTTTTACTTCCCTTCCATTATTATCAGCCAGGCAGTTCCGCACTATCTCATTGTGTTTACGGAGTATGCTCATAGCCATAATATCTCCATACTCCTCAGTTAAACTGGTTGAACCAACAATATCGGTGAAAAGAAAAGTGCGAACCGCTGAATCAATTTTTCCATCGGGATGTACTGCGAAACCTGTCGGTGTACAATGATCCGGGCCCATAAATGTTGCAATGTCGCTTGGATGCACTTCAATAATTTCACAGGCTAAATCTCCGTGAGCTTCGGCATGACAAGCTGTGCAGGCTTCTTTGTTTGGCGCTTCAACCAGGCAAAAGATAGTACCCTGTTCTTCATTTACCCAAAACTTATGGTACTTAACCTGGTGTTTATCCTGTACCGATAAATCCAGCATGTGAGCCCTTTCCAATTCATCTTTTTTTATACCACCAGGTACTTTTTTGTGCAGATCCATATAGAGTGGCATGGCATAATGATTTTACTTTTAAATGAAATGAAACTTCAATCCGCTTTTGCAAAAAAACTACCTGGTTACCAAATCATCTTTCATCGGGTCAAATTAATGTTGCAAGCAACGTGAAGGATAAATTTAACTACTAAACTGCGCCATTTTATTGGCGATATGATTCATTACTTCATTCAATTCCTTTTCAGGACTAAAGTCAAGAAATTTCAGATCTTTTATGACAATGGCAGTATGCCCCGGCGGCAGGTAAAAAGCATCGCTGGCAACTAACGTTTCTTCTGTTCCATTATCATATTTTATCAGTAACTCACCCTCAATGACATACCCCCAATGCGGGCAATGGCAACTATTGTTCTTTAATCCCTGTAGTAATGGAGAAAAATCTGTACCTGCCGGGATTTCATTAAAAGCGACAGTCATTCCTCCGAATCCGGGTAGCCCCCTCATGGTTGTACCCGGAGCTTCCATCGTTACCGGAATTTTTTCCTTTTTGATCTTCATACGATTTTATTTTTATGGTTTTTAAATATTGTTATTAAAATGATAATCCCCGTCGAATTACTGCATCATCTGCGGATAAAATTGTTGGACCTTATTTAATTTTATTTCGGGCTGTCCGGAAATAATAAAAAATCCTGTCGCTCCGCAAATAATTTTTATTTATGAATTTATTCCTCAGGCTATTGCCGTTGATGCTGCCTTTTGCGGTTTAATATTTTGATTTACCCTGAATAAATTAACAGGATCGTACTTTGCTTTTATCTCGGCGAGTCTTTTATAATTATCACCATACGTCGCTTTTATCCTTTCTTCTCCTTCATCCATCATAAAATTGATATAGGCGCCGCCGGCAGAGTAAGGATGCTGGGCATCCCAGTATTCTTTTGCCCAGTTAATGATCTTCTCTTTATTGGAGAGGTCAGCATCTATACCCACAATAACAACAGCATAATTAGCATCGCGATAATTCCAGGCGGTATCTTTCTTGTTTACTCTTGATGCTGCTCCGTTTACCGGGTACATGTGCATACTTGAGAGGGGTGTTGGCAATTCATTTCCATACTTCACATGAACGTCGATCGCTTTTTCGTTGAGGTCTTTTACATAGTCGGCTTTCCAATACCATAATAAACCCGGGGGATAAAGACCATCAAAAAGAGTTTGCAACGCCGGCACTGGAATTGGCCCGGCAAAATCCAGTGCAGGAGTTTTAACCGCACGAATCGGTTTAAACACTTCTTCGGCTTTATCCATATCTCCCGTGTAACACCATACGATGCCACACATTTTTTTCAGGTGCAGGTGATCCGGGAAAGGAGCCACAGGCGGAACAGTTAATGTTGCAAAAAAACCATAAACGTTATCAGGCGCATCGGAAATAAAATGGTGATACCATGTCAACATTTCCTTTGTATCGCTGATATCCCAAAGCATCGGGCCGCCATATACCGTATGGGCCGGCTGTAATTTAAAAACAAATGAAACGACAACGCCGAAATTTCCGCCACCACCACGCAAAGCCCAGAAGAGATCGGGGTTTTCATTAGCGGATGCCTTAACCAGGCTACCGTTGTCCAATACTACTTCCGCCTCCAGGAGATTATCAATCGAAAGCCCGTATTGTCTTGTCATGTAACCAAGGCCGCCTCCAAGCGTAAGTCCCGCTACGCCGGTAGTGCCAAAAATACCTGCAGGAACCGTCATACCTGCTTCATGAGTGGCGGCATCCATTTCTTTCAATAAACAGCCGCCCTGCACCCTTACTGTTTTTGATGTGGTGTCGATCTTTATATCTTTCATGAGAGACAGATCGATCACCAGGGCGTCATCGGCAATGCCAAGACCCCCGGCATTGTGACCACCGCCCCTTATAGCCAGCAGTATATTATTTTTCCTGGCAAAATTTACGCAGGTGATCACATCCTCCACATCGGCACATTGAGCTATCATGGCCGGGTATTTATTGATCATACCGTTATAAACCTTGCGTACAGTATTATACTCTGCATCTATTGGCAGTACCAGTTTGCCATGCAAACTGTCTTTGAAAGCATTGATCAATTCGTTAGTCATGAGAAAAAAGTTTAGTTGGTGAGTAATTACTGCATAAAGGCTTTATAAAGCTATTATGCTAATTAGTGAACGCATTTGCTTAAAAGCTCAAAAAGTTATCTGGTAAGCTCAACTAACTTAAAATGCCTTGCCGTATAGAGTAGCGACATCGGATTCTCTTTCGTGAGGATGTTTTTGGGGTGCGGAATTAACGTTTTTAAAGAGGCAATAATGCCGGCGACTGAAATTGTTTACGATAATGAAGTGGTGATGATCCGAACTTTTCTTTAAAAACCCGGCTGAAATGAGTTACACTTTCAAAGCCGCTATCATAGGCTATTTCATTTACATTCTTTTTGCTGGTATCGAGAAGAAGCTTTGCATGGTCCAGTCTTGTTTGAGAAAGCCATTTGCCCGGGGAAACATGATAAATTTCAACAAAATCTCTTTTAAAAGCAGCAAGACTTCGCTGCGCTATTCGTGCAAAATCGGTAAGCGATAAATTAAAATTAAAATTGGCTTCCATTATTTCATGAAGCGGAGGTTTGTGCTGATCGCTCATACTCCGTATATAAGCCAGCAAAGAGGCATTTGCCGGATTGGTAAGAATGTTAAAAAGCAGTTCTTTGAATTTAAGCTCCAGCAAATTTTCCGATGGTGGAATTTCCTGCGAAAAATAAGGAACAATGCTGTAGAAAAATGCACGGGTTATTTCATTGATGTTGATTTCGATAAACATATCCCTGGGCGGATCAGGTAAATGTTTTAATGGCAAGTGCTGCCTGTTTTCTTTAAAAAAACTCTGCAAATAACTATCGGGAAAGTAGAACGCTAATATTTCCCAACCCTCGGTTCCGAGTTCCTGTTTGTAGGCGGTTTTCCTGGCAAAAATGGAAGTATTGTCTGTCATCTTCCACGACCTGGATCCATGATGAAATATCTTATTGCCACCTAGTGTAAAGCTGATCTGGTTAAAGTGTGTGTACAGGTAAAGGTATTTCTCAATTTGCGGACATATATAATGGAGAAAAAGCAGATCTTTTACTGCAAGCTGTTTAAAATATTCAGGATGACTGACAGAATAGTCGTACGTATTATTCATACAACCGTATTTGAATTAAAAAGCCCTATTAAGTTAAGAAATTATACTGTAAGTACAGCGGATTTGATAAATACAGATCTCTTTTCTATCCTAAATGGCTTCTACTGACTTTTCCATCGCCGCGTTTTTCAAGTATTCACTTAATAATAGTTGCTTTTAAAGCTGTCCTTACAAAACGACTTCCATAAGCCACGCTCCTGGCTCCGCCCGGCCAGGCGCCAAAATTTCGGCTCCCGATGGGGCTATGCGGATTAAAACCACCATACTGCATATTGTGTTCGTAAAAACCGCCACCTTTAAAACCAAAGCCTGCCGTTTCCGTACTTCCTTTGGGCCAATCGGCGTTGGAAGCAAAACCATAGGGCGCCAGCATACCATCACCATGCGATCCTTTAAAGGCTCTGCCCACCGAATCACCAATGGTAACACATCTTTCCCATAAGCTGCCAGCCAAATCCATGACCCAATAGTAAGATGCACCAAATTGATCCCTGTTGTTATCGGCCAGTTCACCTTCTTTCAAACTATTCAGCCAAACCAACTCACCCTCCTTATTCACCACTCGTTGTAGATTATTTTTATGGCTGGTGTTCCAGGGAAATTCGTTTGCAACGGGGGGCAATGGTCCCCTGCATGCCTTTTCAAATTCTAGTTCTGTCAATGGTCTTAGCCCCGCCCAATCTGCATAGGCACAGGCATCATCCCAGCTAAAATAATTACAGGGACGATCAGTAGAACCAGCGATATATTTTTCTTTTTCCAAACGGATCGTTCACCGGTTGGTATAATAATCCCTGCCACCAAAATTGGCTCTTGTCGCCGTTCCACCATTAGAAATACAATTCAGGAAAGCAGCATATTGACCCTGCGTTGTTTCATACTTCATAATATAAAAAGACTGAAACCCTTTTGGAAAAGCTGCCGGAATAATTCCTTGCTGATCGCCCTGGTAAAGGGGAGTTTGTACATTGTAAAATAGATTCCCCTTTTCTTTCCCAACAGGGATGTTTTCATTTTCAGCATTTACTTTCCATAATCCGGCAGGCCGGCCATTTCCATCGGATATAAAAAGAGAATAATTTTTCCATGCCGCAACTGTATCGCCTTCACCGATCGTAAAGGCAGCCTGGGGTACCTGCACCATTTCAATACCGTACGCTTCTATTAACCGGCTATTTGGATTAAAATCTGTATCATGAAGAATAGCCGTGTCTAAAATCAACTCTATCGTCCACCGGTTCGCTCCACGATATTTTGCTGACGGATAAATAAAAAGACCAATTCTGTCGTCAGGTATTTCTATCACGGGATTGGAACTACCTGCAATATGATTGATCAATAACTGGTGACCCGTAGGCATCAATTTTGCATGGCGATAAGATGCTTGCTGGTAAGAGGTACCGGTGTATTTTAAGAATATCCAGGCAGCGTCATAGTTCCTTTCATTCCGCCAGCTATTATTCCATAACACCGTAAATTTCACTTTATACTGCAGCGGAGCAACATCACGGCTCCATTCAATTCCTTCAATTTTAAGATCAGAGGCAGTAACCACCGCGCTGATCAAAAGAAAATAACATGCGAGATAAAATTTGCGGAGCCGCATAAGCAAAAGTTTATTGATCTAATTTAATCACTTGGCAGCTTATTACTCTGCCGTTCATCCAATTACAAATATATCTCCCACAAAGATTCTGTGTTAAGAACCAAGTGATTTAAATTATTTATTTTTGTTTTTTTAGGCGGCTTCAAGCCAGCCTGTATAGAGAGTAGCTTTTTTAGTTGCTCTCTATTTTTTTGTTTAAATATTCCCGGTCATAGG
>JANOCH010000633.1:0-3394 GCA_031412015.1 Chitinophagaceae bacterium | reverse complement strand
TGTCCATCGTGATCACGTTTTTATAAGTGCCATTCGCTCCAACTACAAAAAGCGAATAATACTTATCGGTTGTGAAACTGTAGTCGCCCCTGGCAATGGTCGAATCTTTTATATAATCATACGATTCTACTTCACGATTTCCGGGAAAAATACGCTGGTAAGTGCCAGAATAATTGGTGTATGCCAGGGGTGAATTAGTAAGGTTGTTGCCCCCTAAAGCAATTCCCACAGCTGCCTGGTCTGGCGCCAGGTTAAATGACATCAGGCCCGCTACCGGAGTGTTCGTGTTATTATCATCATTGAATTTTGAGCAGGCTGACAATAAAACAGCTATCACCAACAATCCACTTACAGGCACTAACGCCGTTCGAATAGAAGAAAAAAAACTTTTCATACGCTTTAATAAATTTTAAATAACTAAAATAAAAATGGAAAACTCTAAGCAGCTGAAATGGTTGATCGCCTGACCGGCGGGAAGATTTATAAACGCAAAATTAATGATGGTGGATTTTACAAAGAGAGGAGAAGGATAAAGTTAGGGCGACCTTAACATTTGAATTTTATTCTACATCTGTTAATGCTTATCAGCACCTGACAGAAAAAAATTTAAAGATATTCCCTGGGTGATCAAACAAAAAACTCCCGCTGTAGTAGCAGGAGTTTTTGACCAATCTTTTTCAACATTAGTAACGACCATCCTTTTTATCCATTGAACGACCGACCCCGTAACCTACGCCACCGCCGACAACTCCACCGATGACCGCACCGAGGGCCCTGTTTCGTTTGTTGATCACCGCACCGAGCACTGCGCCGGAACCTGCGCCAATCGTAGCACCTTTAGCGGCTTTGCTCCATCCTTTCTTCTTAGCGACTTTCGCCTGGTTCTCTGAGGAGGACACCATCGAACCGTTTTGTGATGAAGAACGTTTTTTTGTGCCGGCTGTAGCCTTTTCCGCTTTCTTATAAGCTTCAACGGCGGCTATACGTTCATTGTTGATCTTCCAATCCTGGAACTCAGCAAGACCTACGGTATCCGAATAAGATAATCCCTTAGTACTGCCTAATGTAGCGCTGGGTTTATTACCGCAAGCCGCCAGAACAACGGCGATGGTGAACGTAATAGATAAAGTGTAAAAAATTCTTTTCATAACTGTAATTTTAAAATGATTAAAAATTGAATGCTCTACACTGTAAACAGAAAAAATGCCACAAATAATCAAGTTGTTAAGAAGGCGGCGGAATGTTTTATAAACAATTGAAATTTAAAAGACTGAAAGATGAAACCTTTAACAACCGTCATTGGAGCACTGATAGCGTTGTCCATTCAAAATATTTAGCGTCAGGTCGTAATGAAAAAGGTTTAAAATGAAGTGTAAAATGTTTTGTTAAGAGCTCAATGATGGAGCACAAAAAAAGATCCCGGGAATCCGGGATCTTTTCACTTTATTTTTCTTCGGTCAATCAAACATACCTGTTGGGCATATGCAACAGGGATGGATTGCCGTAATGATATTTATTAATAACGTTTACGGTCCCTGTCATTTCCGGGAGGTCTGTTACTATTAAATCCTCCCCGGTTTGAATTTCCACCGCCGCCGCTACCGCCGCGATAACCGCCGCCGCCGCCTCCACCACGATATCCTCCTCCACCACCACTGCCGCCTTGCGATCCACCTCCGCCGCCCCCTTGTCTTTCTTCCGCCTGCTTAACCACCAGTGGCTTTTTACCAAGTGAAATATCATTCAAATTCTCAATAGCATCTTTTGCTTCCGCATCATTCTTCATATCTACAAATCCGAAACCCCTGCTTTGGCCGGTTTCCCTATCGATTGCTACTTTGGCGGAATTAACCGCTCCGAATTTTTCGAAAATTTCCATTAATTCATCATCATCCAGGTCATATGGAAGGCCTGCAACAAAAAGGTTCATATTGGTTGGTTTTTTGTAAAAGTACGCAAGTTATGCGGGTATTGCTTCACTAAATATAGCGATTAGCCATCAAAGAAGTACAATTGTCCTATTCGCCGGTGGAAAAAAGTGTCCTGCCAGGGCTCCGCAGTAAAGAGCCATAAGGGTAAACAAATATAAAAGGGGACAGTAAAACTATCCCCCTGATAAGAAGGGCGAATCGGTTAACCCCCTTTACCTATTTGAAAGTAGCTGTGGCAGCTACAAGAATGCTGGAAAAAACCATTTGCCTGCTTTTCAACAGGCAAACGGCTGGACGGTTTGTTTTTCAATCATTAGATATTGGATAAACAGCCTTCAATAGGATAGTTTGGATTTAAAAACGGGTGTTACGCTGTTTGATAGCACAAAGAAAGAGTTATTAAAGTCCCCAAAAAATAGTTCATTCGCTTATTCTGTTGTACTAATATCGACTACATAATTTCACTTAGTCATTCATCTAATTCCAACCATTTACAAAGCACCCAATTGCTTCAGGAATTTTTCTGAATTGGCTTTCACGTTCTCCGGGGGATTCATGCTTAAGGATTTTTTAAAATTGAGGATCGCATTTTTTTTATCGCCCTTCGTCACATATCCTTCGCCAAGACTATCCCAGGCATTGGCGCTTTTCGGATGACGTTGTGTATTCAGCTTGAACATTTCAATGGCTTTATCAATTTCTCCCTGGTTCATTAGCTGGTATGCATAAATATTCAACTCGTTCTCTGTAGCGATAGCGATAGCATCAGCGGTCATCTTGTCCGCTTCAGTCGTTTTTCCCATAGCTTTAAGTATACCTGATTTTATATTCAGCGTAGCGAAATTATTATTCTGAGCTATCGCCTGGTCTATCCATTTCAATGCCTGGTCGTAGTTCACTTTATTCTGTAATGCATAATTAGCAGCGGTTGAATATCCCTGCCAGTTGAACCCGACGGTTCCTTTTAATTCTTCGGTCGCATTGGCCAAAACGATATCATCTACCGCGAATTCAATTTTCACCGGGAACTGTTTCTTTTCCCAGTTGAGTACCATATCAGCGGACGTCTTAGTGGTATTGATAAAATCATAGGTAAGCAATTCCGTGTTAGGAATTTCACGTAATTGTATTTTGGCCCTTAGCTGATCTTGTTTTGCATTGTACCAGAAGCTACCCCAGGATCGGCTATCCTTTGATAAGATCACTTCCCCGGTATTGTCTTTATTGATAACGAAAAACAATCCATAAGTACCTGCGGGAACTGGTTGCCCTTCAACCTTTGCATCGTGTGAAAATTTAATAGTAGTGTTTTCGTTAGCACCGGCACGCCAGGGTGCTTCATTCCCCGCTCCAAATCCCTGGGTATTCCATCCGTAAGCGACAAGGTTTCCCCAAACTTCACGGCCTTTTACGGCAGGTCGCGAATAATTCACTGTCACCGTAGAAATGCCGATGGTTTGGGT
>JANOCH010000632.1:0-2242 GCA_031412015.1 Chitinophagaceae bacterium | reverse complement strand
TTTGTGCTGCATTATGGTGACCTGACCGATTCTACTAATATCATTCGTATCATTCAGCAGGTACAACCCGATGAAATATATAACCTCGGGGCTATGAGCCATGTGCAGGTAAGTTTTGATGAACCTGAATATGTTGCCAACACAGATGCTACCGGCACACTCAGGATACTGGAAGCAGTTCGTATCCTGGGGTTGGCAAAAAAAACAAGGATCTACCAGGCATCAACATCGGAATTATACGGCAAAGTACAGGCTGTTCCTCAAAATGAAACCACGCCTTTTTATCCACGTTCTCCTTATGGTGTAGCCAAACTATATGCTTATTGGATCACGGTCAACTACCGCGAAGCTTATGGCATGTATGCCTGCAATGGTATTTTATTTAATCATGAAAGCCCGTTACGGGGTGAAACCTTTGTCACCCGCAAAATAACAAGAGGGGTGGCGGAGATAGTATTGGGATTGAACAAAAAACTTTGGTTGGGTAACCTTGATGCAAAAAGAGATTGGGGACATGCCAAAGATTATATTGAAGCTATGTGGCTGATGCTGCAACAACAGCAGCCGGAAGATTTTGTAGTAGCAACGGGGATCACTACCTCCGTCCGGGATTTTGTAAAAATGGCTTTTGCCCATGCCGGTGTCAACGTAGAATTCGAAGGAAAAGGTGAGTTGGAAAAAGGCATTGTTAAGAATGTTTCTATACCGGATATTCCTGTTCGTAAAGGAGATGTGGTGGTAGAAGTGGATAACCGGTATTTCCGTCCCACCGAGGTGGACCTGTTGCAGGGTGATGCAACAAAAGCAAAGCAAATACTGGGATGGTCCCCAAGATATTCTTTAGAAGAAATCACCAAAGAGATGGTAGAGGCTGACATTGAAAATTTCAGAAAAGATATCATCCTGAAGGACTCAGGATATGAAACACTAAGGCACTTTGAATAATGGAAAAAAACAGTAAGATTTTTGTAGCCGGGCATAACGGAATGGTAGGGTCTGCAATAGTCAGGAAGTTGCTGGCCGAAGGGTTTAGCAACATAGTTACCCGTAGTTCTTCTGAACTTGATCTTCGGAACCAGTCATTGGTGGCTGATTTTTTTGCGAAGGAAAAACCGGGGTATGTGTTCCTGGCTGCGGCTAAGGTGGGAGGCATTCTTGCCAATAATACCTACCGGGCTGAATTTTTGTATAATAACCTGGCTATAGAATCCAATATTATTCATTCCGCGTATGTCAATAAAGTACAGAAATTGCTTTTCCTTGGCAGCTCCTGTATCTATCCTAAACTTGCTCCGCAACCATTAAAAGAGGAGTATTTACTTACCGGCTTGCTGGAATCCACAAATGAACCATATGCTATAGCCAAAATAGCGGGTATAAAACTTTGTGAGGCATACCGTGATCAATATGGATGTAATTTTATTTCCGTGATGCCCGCCAACCTTTATGGGCAGGGGGATAATTATCACCTGCAAAATTCACATGTTTTGCCTGCACTGATCCGCAAATTCCATGAAGCGAAAATCAGCAAAGCCGAAGTGGTAGAAATATGGGGAACCGGTACTCCGCTCAGGGAGTTTATGTACGTGGATGACCTGGCAGATGCGGTACTGTTTCTCATGAAGCATTACAATGAAAAATTGTTTATCAATGCGGGAACCGGATCTGAAGTGACCATTAAGCAATTAGCTTTAATTATCAGGCAGGTGACTGGTTTTGCCGGAGAAATAAAATTCGATACAAATAAACCGGATGGAACGCCCCGGAAACTGATGGATAGTTCCCGGCTCTATGCATTGGGTTGGAAACATCAATACTCACTTGACCAGGGAATTCAAAAAGCCTATTCACATTTTATAAAGGAGTATAAAAATTAAGTCTTATAAATTATTAAAATTGTTTTAGGTATTAATCATTTGTTATTCACTTTTTTATTACTATCTTAAACTACGAAAAGGCGTTTAGAATCACCTAAAAGGGTTATTATATCCAATTTCATTTTGATGCTGACCGTGTTTCAGACCTACTGTTATTCAGACGCCTGAACAACTTCATAATATTCTATCTGATTTTCCAGCGAACAACTCCAATAAGGTTTATATTATCCCGGATCAGGCGCAAAGGCTAAAAAGGTTTGGGTAATCTCTACCTGAAAAACGTGTCAAATGTTTAATAAAAGTCGTTTGCTAAATGCTTTTCAACTCAATTGATTTTGCGATTTTTCTTCCGGTTGTTTTTGTTT
>JANOCH010000631.1:0-21514 GCA_031412015.1 Chitinophagaceae bacterium | reverse complement strand
TCACGCAATACTTTCATTTGTTAATTTTTATCGCTTTTTTGGGTCACATGGATCCGATAGCTATCGGATTCGCCATAAAATTTTCATCGGCGTTGGATATATCCCGATAGCTATCGGGATGCCTCGAAAATTTTATGGCTCATTTCATTTGTTCTCAATTAATCGTTAGACTTCCAAATTTCCTGAAAAATATCAATACAGAACAAAAAAAGGCTATTCTAAAGGTAGAAATAGCTTTGGTCAACCGGTAGCTTTGTTCTTTCGCTCATTCATCAAAAGCCTGCATATGAACAACGGAAATAATAATCCCGCTTATAACAAAAAGAAGACGGATCAAACCCAGCGAATGAATTTACCGGGCGCGCCGGCCTTCAACCATGAAAATCATCTAAAAGTTTGCAAACACAGAACCGCCACCGGGTTTTGTACCAACAGCCAACAGCAATGCCCCGCAACATTATTTACAATACCTTTCAATAATTAAAATTGCTATATGGAACAAAAAACAATGACCCCGACGATGGCGCCAACAATGGCACCCACCATGATGCCTGATAACGCACATAAAGAAATTCCAGGTAATCCCTCTACGGCAAAGAGCAGTGCCACTAAACTGAATGATCGCAGTAACGGCAAGCCCCTGCGTGTGCTGAGTGAAGATGATTGGAATTTCTGGATCGCCAACGGCTATATTGTTATTAAAAACGCAGTGCCGGGTGAACAGGCAAAAGCAACGGCCACTTTTTTGTGGGAGTTTGAAGATAAAGACCCCAACAACGCGGAAACCTGGTATGCACCAGCACGGGCTGAAATGAAAATGAAAGAATTGACCAATACTGGTATGGTGGAAGTGTACAATAACCAATTTCTATGGAATAACCGGCAGATGCAACGTGTGTATGATGCATTTGTGGATATATGGGGCACGGATAAATTATGGGTGACCATTGACCGTGCTAACCTGAATTTCCCGATACGTCCGGGTTTTGAATACAAAGGATTTATTCATTGGGACTATGATCCGGAAACCAAACCCGTGAATGTGCAGGGAGTACTGGCACTTGCCGACCAGGATGATGAAAATATGGGCGGCTTTCAATGTATACCCGAATTGTTCCGCAACTATGATACATGGAAATTGACACAGCCCGACGACCGCGATCATTTTAAACCGGATGTTACTGGTTTTGAAACGGTGAAAGTAAAAATGAGAGCCGGTGATCTGCTTATCTTCAATAGCCTGCAACCTCATGGTATAAGACCTAATTTAAGCAAGGACAAAGTGCGTATCGCCCAGTATATTTCGATGATGCCAGCCGAGGAAGAAAATGAAGCGTTGCGTCAATGGAGGATAGCTTCGTGGAAAGACAGGATCGCACCCGAAGGATATGCGTTCCCGGGCGATCCGCGCAAATGGGAGCAAACCAAATACGGAGTGGCCGAATTAAATGAGTTGGGAAAGAAATTGCTGGGATTGGAAAAATGGGATAGTTGATCTTTTTTGTGATCTTCCTTTATAGTATGCTTGCGGGGAATTTTTTTCGCAGGCATACATATTTTTTAATGGTCATAGAATAAATACGGTAGTGTCTCAATTTGCTTTTCGGATTCTTGCAACACTAAGGCACAAAGACACGGAGGCAGTGCGGTTTTGATTTACCTGGAATCTTCTCTGTGGTTTCATATTTCTCCTTTTTGTTACAACCATCCTTTGAAACATCCACATGTATTTCGGTTTGTAAGAAAATTCTTTGTAATCTATTATTTGGAGCCCATTGAAAAATCCGCATCGCGGATGACATTATTAAAATACGCCGGCAGTTTAGATTACGAAAACTCCGAAGGAATGGCATTTGAAACTCCCAATGATAGTAGCCGTTTCTCAAACCCTTATTTAAATTGAATTGGCATAAAAAGGCGGACAATATTCGATTAGATTATTTCTTCGGGCAATTCATGCTGCAACCCCTTCGGGGTTTGCCGCGCCTTCCGCTGATCGGGTTATAATAATGCCATCCCTTCGGGATTATAAGTATAAAATAACAACACTATTGAATTGCCGTAATAGTCATCCAACTCATCAAAATAAGAATTGTTCCTTCTTTGCCGCGAAGAAAATGCGCATTGCTAATATTCATTTATCTTCATGGCATTAACTAAAAAACGAAACGATGAAAGCCATAAAGATCTTCCTGCTTTTTCTGTCTGTTCAAACAATTGCCTGTTTTTCCGCTTCAGCTCAACCAAAACAGTTCAAAGCTTTATTGGTAACGACTACCAACGGATGGCATCACGAATCGCTGCATAGTGGCGTGTTGGCTATAAAGGGATTGGGAGTGAGAAATTTTTTTGACGTTGTATTATTTGAAAACCCCAATGGTTTCACTGATAAATACCTGGAGCAATTCCAGGTGGTGATCTTTTTAAATACTACCGGCAACATTTTTGATTCTTCCGCGCAAAAAGTGATGGAACGTTTTATCCAGGGAGGGAAGGGTTTCGTAGGCATTCATAGCGCCTCGGATACGGAATATGATTGGGAGTGGTATACCAAATTGGTAGGCAGGATGTTTCATATTCACCCCGCCATTCAAACAGCCAAAGTAAATATTATTGATGCATCGTTTCCTGGATTGCAGGGATTTACCGGCAATAAATTGTGGACGGATGAATGGTATGAATTCGGACCAGAAAAGATCTCCGGGCTAAATACTATCCTGGCGATAGATGAAACAAGCTATAATCCAAAAGTACAATGGGGCCCGAAGAAAGGAGAGGGGATGGGAAAGATGCACCCTGTTGCCTGGTATCACAACTATGACGGCGGTCGGTCATTCTACACCGCCCTGGGTCATGTGCCGGCGATCTTCGATGAAACAGCATTCCTTGAACATTTATACGCCGGAATATTTTGGGCGGCGACAGGGAAAAAATAGGTTTTCCGTAACTCATCGACGAGTTTTAGATGAATTTTTGTTACCCTGATTTTAGAAACTGGTTTCATATCGTGATACGTATGCTATGGCTCGCAAAGAATTCACCGTTCAAATAGCTATTACAGGTATGGCATGAGTTGGAACAGTGAACCAGTTCGAAAAGATTGGGCATTATAACGCTATCCGGATGGGCCAATAATAATAAAATGATGACGCAGGGAGGATTGAATTTCAGGATAGTTTTTTGACTACTAAAATCAAACCGATTGCTCGCATGACATCCACGCAAACATTGATCATTGGCGCCAGTGCGGCCGGACTTGCGTCAGCAGCCTGTTTACAGAAAGCAGGAATTGAGTTTATCATTTTGGAAAAGAATTCGCAGGTGGCAACGACCTGGAGAAATCATTATGACCGCCTGCATTTACATACCAGTAAAAAATGGTCGGCCTTACCTTTTAAAAAATTTGATGACTCATTACCAAAATATCCCGGCCGGCAACAGGTGGTGGACTACCTGGATAACTATGCAAAGGAGTTCAGTATTTACCCGGTCTTTAATACAGAAGTAGGTGCTGTAAAGAAGGAAAAGGGTCACTGGATCATTGAGACAAACAATGGAACTTATCGATCAAACTACGTCATAGTGGCGACAGGTATGAATCATACCCCCGTAATACCGCCGTTTGATGGCCTGACCTCATTTGAAGGAAAAGTTTTACATAGTTCACAATATAAAAACGGCGAAACATTTGCCGGCAAAAAAGTGTTGGTGGTTGGCTTTGGCAACTCCGCCTGCGAACAAGCCATTTGTTTACACGAACATGGCGCCTATCCTTCTTTATCTGTTCGATCAGCCGTCAATGTACTTCCTAAAGAAATTTTTGGCTTCCCGGTTTTGGAGATAGGTAAACTTACCTCAGTATTACCGGCAAGAGTAGCGGATAAAATAACAGCGCCGGTAATTAAAATGCTGGTAGGCGACATCACAAAACTGGGATTAAAAAAATCAAAGTATGGCCCGCGGGAGCAAATTGAAAAACAAAAAAGAATTCCATTGCTGGATATCGGTACTATCAAATTAATCAAAGAGGGTCATATAAAAGTGTATGGAGATATTGTTAGAATCGAAGGCAATACCATTTTCTTTGACGATAACCGGCATCAGGATTTTGATGCCATCATTCTTGCCACCGGTTACAATAATAACCTTCAGCACATTTTAGACCTGGACCACGACCGGCTATATGATCTTGGGAATCCGACCAACAAACAGTCTTTTTTTGGAAAAGATGGATTGTATTTATGCGGGTTTTTTCTTTCACCCATGGGCATGCTAAGAGAAATAGGAATAGAAGCAAGAAAAATCGCAATGGACATAGCAAAGAAAAAGATGAATGCAATACTGTAAATAAACCAATGTCACCGTATCAACACACTGGTGCCTTTCCTGATGTACTTTTTATTGTCAACACCAACTCCTTCAAACACCCAGACCACGGCTTGAGATGGCATTGGACTACCCATTAACAGACCATTCCAGCCGGGCCTTTCAGTTTTTGTATCAAAGATCAGTTGACCCCAACGATTGAATACAGCGAAACGCTGAATTTCTTTAATGCCCATGACGATGGGTCGAAGGAAATCGTTCAACCCATCATTGTTAGGCGTAAAGGCGGTCGGCACATACACTTCCACTCCCTTCACTGTTTTGACCATTTGCGTATCTACTGTTAAACAGCCGCTTCTTGATTTGATCTCGATTGTATATAGTTGCTCGGATAATCCGTCAAAAATGGGAGTATAACTTTCCCGGTCGTCGAGCCAGGTACCGGGGTTCCAAAAAACACTGTCGCCAAATTGCCTCACTTCGAGGTCAAGCGGAAGATCAACCACCGCGTATTTTACAGGGTAGGTGATCCCTTGTCGCCGATCGTCAATAGTGATGGCTTGTTTTTCGGTGGTAAGGCTGCATCCATCACTATTAAAGAGCAATGCCGAGTATTCGCCTGATTGTGTGACCCGGTAGTCGGTCCGGATAGCGCCATTCACCAGGTCACCATCCTTAAACCATTGAATACTTTCTGTCGGTTTCACTTTTAAAATCGCACTATCCCCGCTATCGGAACAATACATGGCGTTGCCGATCAATTCAAGTGCATTATCTATTATGGAAGCAGTAACCACCACGGTATCTTTTTCAACACACCCTCCTCCATCATGATTGGTGGTAAGAACATAGGCCGTTGTTCTGTCGGGAGACGCTAACGGATTTGCAATACCGGGATTGGATAACCCTGCCGGTGGGCTCCAGCTATAAGATAAACCCGGCTTGGAATTAGCGCCAATCGGCACCGGATCACGATTGCAGGAAAGAATATCAGTTCCGGCATTGGACGTTACGGACAGGTTATCTTCTAACCTGGCATATAAAGTATCCAGGCAGCCATATCCATTATAGGGGATCACTTCAACAGCATAGGTAGTACCCGGAACCGGCAATGGTGATAAAGAAATGGTTTGTTGGGTTCCGAGAATTCTTGTAAAATTATTGTCAAACCATTTATACCCCTGGTATCCAAAAGGAGCTGTTACGTTTACAACAGTATCATCGGGGCAAAAAGACGCGCCAACAAATTCGCTGTTACATTCTGAATTAACATCAATATAAGCGTATCCAAAATGTCGCCTGAATGTGCAGTCAGCCGTTTTAAAAAATAGCCGGATCGTCTTACCCGCATGGCCATTCAGATTAACAGACACGGCCGACCAATCCTTACACCAAACCGGGGTATCCGTTCCGGGATTAGGTGAGGTAAAGAAACCAGGTAATATCGAACCATAAGGGATAAATGTAAATGAAGAACAGTAAATGACCGAATTATCTGAAACGTTCGTTATCTCCAATTCCAGTCTCGGCTGCTGGAATATTTCGTGATTAGGATCCTGGAATACCACCGCATAATGATAGATAAGTGAGTAAATGTCCTGGTTGGCAGGAATAGTAAACTCATATGAAATTCCTTCAGCCTGGGTGCCGGCTGCGTTATTCCCTAACCGCATGGATTTACCGCTGCCGTTGGGACAATTTACCGGGAACCCACCATAAGGATCTACTCCATCGCCGGGAAAGGCAGACATCATAGTATGCCTGCCGGGAGTAGCCGGTGAAGGGTATAGTGTAATAACATTTTGTCCATTTACTTCCGCAGTAGAACCCGTGTAACAGGTCCATCCCTGGAACGTTCCGGTTTCAAAGTCAATATTGGGAGGACATTCTTGCGCATTGACTGCATAATAGCTATGAAAAAGCAATAAACCCAGTACTAATAATTGCAATCGATAAGGCGATAACTGCATATTATTTCTAAAATAAGGGTTCTAAAATGTAGGTGATTACTCTCATGTGAACTACCTATAAGTTAAGGAAAAAATCTCAGGCGCTGACCCTTTTTCTTTCAACAAAAAGAGAATTCCTGAAAACCATTCTGGTAAACGTAGATCATCACCTGCCGGTTGCCGGTTCAGGTCATTCTCGCTCCCGCTATGAGCGGCTATTGAAATAATAAAGGTTGGGGTTTTGGGAGGCCCTTGGGCAGCCGGTCAACTGATAAAGATCAGTGGTGCTGGTGAACTTACTCATGAACCGGATTTTGATGGGATGATACTTTCGCTCCTGATTATATGTCCTCTAAAGCTATTACACATAAGCAGGTACAGTGCTACCATTGCGGCGAAGATTGTCTTTCTCCTAAAATACACCTGGAAGAAAAGATATTTTGCTGCGACGGTTGTAAGATGGTGTACCAGATCATCAATCAAAACGGGCTGTGCAATTACTATGATCTAAACGACCGTCCCGGCATCAACCAGCGGGTAGCGGCCAGGAAAGACAAGTTTGCCTTCCTGGAAGATGCAGCCATACAGGCGAAGCTGGTAAGTTTCCGGGACGAACAACAGACCCATGTTACCTTTTACCTGCCACAGGTACATTGCAGTTCCTGTCTTTATCTTTTAGAAAACCTGCATCGCCTTGATGAGGGCATTGTTTCCGCGAAAGTGAATTTCACCAGGAAAGAAACAGATATCGTTTTTCTCAATAAGCAAACGTCTTTACGCAAGGTAGCCGAACTACTTACCGCTATTGGCTACGAGCCTTATATCAGCCTCAACGATCTTAAAGGAGCAAGACCGACCATCGACAAAAGCATGATCTATCAACTGGGTGTAGCGGGTTTCTGTTTCGGCAATATCATGCTGATGAGTTTTCCTGAATACCTGGGTGTCGACGCGTCGGAAGCCGGTTTGCGGGGAATTTTCCGCTGGATGAATTTTGCCCTGGCCATACCGGTATTGCTATATTCCGCGCTGCCTTTTTATATCTCTTCCTGGAAAAGCCTGAAGCACAAATTCCTGAATATCGATGCTCCGATCGCTTTGGCCATCATCGTTACGTTTGTCCGAAGCGCTTATGAAGTATTTTCCGGAACGGGCGGTGGTTATTTTGATTCTATGACCGGTATCGTTTTCTTTATGCTCGCGGGTCGTATACTGCAGGATAAAACCTATCGTCAGCTTTCTTTTGAAAGAGACTATACTTCTTATTTCCCGATAGCTGTGTCCGTATTGAAAGACGATAAAGAAATACCTACTACCTTACCAGAAATCAGATCGGGTGATACTTTACTCATACATCATGAAGAATTGATACCGGCAGATGGCATCCTTACCAGGGGAAAAGCATTGATCGATTACAGTTTTGTTACCGGCGAATCCATACCTGTATTAAAAGAAATGGGAGAGATACTATACGCTGGCGGGAAACAAACCGAAGGAAATATAGAGATACTGGTGGTAAAAGAAGTAGCACAAAGTTACCTGACCAGACTCTGGAACCAGGATGAGCCGAAGACTAACGGCTCCAAAAAACAGGAGCAGGTGAAGCATGTCTCTTTTGTTCATTTACTCAGCCGCTACTTTACGTATATCATTTTAACCATTGCGTTCATTACAGCTATCTATTGGTGGGTCAATGATCCACAGAAACTATGGCCTGCGGTAACGGCCATTTTTATCATCGCCTGTCCCTGCGCCCTGTTACTTTCCAACACCTTTACCAATGGAAATATTTTAACCATACTTGGCAGAAATCACCTGTACCTGCGCAATGCCCCGGTCATTGAGGATATCGCCAATGCCGGTCATATTGTTTTTGATAAAACAGGTACGCTTACTTCGCCGCAGGAACAGGATATTATTTACGAAGGCGGACGATTAGACCGCTCACTGATTCAAAAAATATCAGCCTTATCCCGCTGCTCCAATCACCCGCTTAGTAAAGCTTTGGTAAAACAACTTGGCGCTGCCACCAATATAAACTTGCAGGGTTTCAAAGAAGTGACAGGTCATGGCATTGAAGGATTCGTGGAAGATGCGTGGTTAAAAATGGGCTCTGAAGAATATGTTACCGGAAAGAAAAGCAAAGAAAAAACCACGGCCGTTTATGTCAGTATCGAAGGTATGGTTCATGGACGGTTCCGGTTCAGTAATCGCTACCGTAAATCCATTCCTGAACTGATCAGCAACCTGAAAAATAATTATACGCTTTCGGTTATTTCCGGCGATAACTCTTCGGAGAAAAATAATCTTCAAAGAATCCTGGGTGAAAAAACAGTCTTGCTCTTTAACCAAAAGCCGGAGGACAAACTCGACCATATCCGGCATTTACAACAACAGGGCAAAAAAGTAATGATGATCGGGGATGGGCTGAATGATGCAGGCGCCCTTAAGCAAAGTGATATTGGCATAGCGGTAGCGGAACAAACCAACAATTTCACACCCGCCAGCGATGCCATTATTGAAGCAAAGCAACTCCCGCTGCTGGCGAAGTTCATTCACTTGTGCAAAGCAAATAAGAGGATAGTGGTGGCGAGTTTTGTTCTCTCCATATTGTATAACATTATCGGCTTGTACTTCGCCGTACAAGGCAACCTTCATCCGTTGATCGCCGCCATATTAATGCCCTCCAGTTCGCTCAGCATATTATTGTTAACCTTTGGAAGCAGCAGCCTGGTGGCACGTTCGATGAAACTATGAGCTGTAGAACATCGCATTAGATACAAATGATTTCTGCACACGGATGACACGGATCGAACGGATTATTCTGGATATTCAATCCGATCATGACAAAGGGCGTCTGTACAGGCCATTAAATTCAAATCAGATGGATGATCACAGATTTATTCTGCGAAGCGGAATAAAGAATCCGTGTTTATCCGACAAGTCCGTGTCATCCGTGTACCTGTATGCTTTTTTTTATCATGCTTTTGCTCTTATAATTGAATGACCCTTGATTAAAATCAGTACAAGCAATGACTTTGATTATACTCCATCAAGACCTTCGAAAATACTTTTACGCATAAATTTTCAAACTCCAAATGAGTGTCATTATTATCCTATTAATAGCAAGTATATCTGTAGCGGCTCTTTTCCTGGTCGCTTTTTTATGGGGCGTCAAAACCGGGCAGTTTGAAGATGACTATTCCCCTTCTTCCCGCATTTTATTTGACGATAAACCTTCTTCAACAACCAAAACAATATAATACGTATAAACAATCCAGCTCATGCAAGTAGAAAAATTTTATTATGACAACAAGATCGTAAAAGCATTTGGATTCGCGACCGTGGTATTCGGCATAGTGGGTATGCTGGCCGGGCTCTGGGCGGCGATCCAGATCTATTATCCCGAAAGCAGTTTGAACCTGGCCGCCACCACTTTTGGGCGGCTTCGTCCTTTACATACCAATGCGATCATTTTCGCTTTTGTCGGCAATGCTTCTTTTGCTGGCATCTATTATTCATTGCAACGGCTGTGCAAGGCCCGTATGTTCAGCGATAAACTCAGCTGGCTTCACTTCTGGGGCTGGCAGGCGATCATCGCTGCCGCGGCTATCACCTTGCTGATGGGTTTTACAACCGGTAAAGAATACGCCGAACTGGAGTGGCCTATTGATATCGCCATCACACTGATCTGGGTTGTTTTTGGTATCAATATGTTTGGCACGATCATTAAAAGAAGAGAGAAACATTTATATGTCGCTATCTGGTTTTATATCGCCACCTGGGTTACGGTAGCCCTGCTGCATATAGTCAACTCTATCGAGATCCCTGTATCATTCATGAAGAGCTATAGTTGGTATGCCGGTGTACAGGATGCATTGGTGCAATGGTGGTATGGTCATAATGCAGTAGCATTTTTCCTGACCACACCAGTACTTGGATTAATGTATTACTTCTTACCCAAGGCAGCCAACAGGCCCGTTTATTCGTACCGTCTTTCCATTATTCACTTCTGGGCTTTGATATTTATTTATATCTGGGCCGGTCCCCACCACTTGCTGTATACGGCACTGCCTGACTGGGCGCAATCCCTCGGTGTTGTATTTTCCATTATGCTGATCGCTCCAAGCTGGGGTGGTATGCTCAATGGTCTGTTTACGTTGAGAGGTGCATGGGATAAAGTAAGAGAAGATCCTGTTTTAAAATTCATGGTCGTAGCTATTACCTGTTATGGTATGGCCACCTTTGAAGGACCCTTGCTAAGTTTGAAAAATGTAAATGCCATTTCCCACTTCAGCGACTGGACGATCGCACACGTTCATATCGGCGGCCTGGGATGGAATGGCTTCATGGCTTTTGCCATCCTGTATTATATGATCCCGAAGATGTGGGGCACTACGCTTTATTCAAAGAAATTAGCCACCAATCACTTCTGGTTGGGTACCATCGGTATCATTGTCTATGCTGTTCCAATGTACTGGGCCGGTTTTGAACAAAGCATCATGTGGAAATCCTTTACACCGGAAGGTCAATTGAAGTTCCAGTTCCTCGAAACCGTTACCAATATCAAACCCCTTTATATCCTGAGAAGTATTGGTGGCGCATTGTATTTAACAGGTGCGTTCTTCATGGTGTACAACCTTTATAAGACAATTGTCAGTGGTAAGTTTATTGCTAACGAAGCCGCTGAAGCCGCCCCGTTAGTGAAAGAAGTGGCGCACAAAAAAGAATACTGGCACCGTATCCTGGAAAGAAAACCGGTTACCATGCTGGTGTTAAGCCTGATCATGGTGGCTATTGGTGGATTGATCGAATTGATACCGACCTTTCTTGTCAAATCCAATATTCCCACTATCGCCAGTGTAAAACCTTACACACCGCTCGAGCTTCACGGAAGAGATATATATGTAAGAGAAGGTTGTTATACCTGTCACTCACAAATGATACGGCCCTTCCGTGATGAAGTAAAACGGTATGGCGAATATTCTAAGGCGGGCGAGTTTGTATACGATCACCCATTCCAATGGGGAAGTAAAAGAACCGGACCCGACCTGGCCAGGGAAGGAGGCAAACAAACAGATAGCTGGCATTACAATCACATGTATGATCCGCGGTCGATGTCACCGGGTTCGATCATGCCAAGATATATATGGTTGCTGGACCGTGCACTTGATACCGCTTCAACTCCCGCTAAGATCAGGGCTATGCAAACGCTGGGTGTTCCTTACCCCGAAGGTTATGACAAGATAGCGAACAGCGATCTTATGAAGCAGGCCGAATCAATAACAGCCAACCTGAAAAAAGATAAAATAGTAACGCCATCCAATGCCGAGATCATCGCGATGATAGCTTACCTGCAGCGCATCGGCACGGATATAAAGGCTGAACCGAAACAACCCGTCGCCGAATTAAAATAGAAGACAATTAGCCAAACACAAAAAGATCAACGATGAAATTCATAAACTATTTAGAAAAGATCGCCGGCATCGATATCTATGGTATGGTATCGCTGACCATATTTGTTTTATTCTTTCTCGTCATGCTTACCTGGGTTTTCAAAACAGACAAGAAAAAATTCAATGAAGCAAGTCGCATACCATTAGAAAATTAAACAATTATTAAAAAGAACTAATATGCTTCCCCGTATTTATAAAAGATCCAAGAGAATAATCTACCTGTTGAGCGTTGTACTGCTGACCGGCTTTTCCCTGCCGGCATGGGCCGCCGGTCCACCAGCGCCATCGGTGTTCAGCAACCCGCTGGCACTGATGTTAATGATATTGATGGTGGTACTGCTGATCATTATCGGTATACTCGCCTTTTTATTGATAGGGACCGCGGATTTGGAAATGAAGAAAAGAAAGATCAGGGTAACTACTCCGGTAGCCATGTCCGCTATGCTTATTCTTTTATTAAGCAGCTCAACATTATTCGCACAAGCAGGTGATCCCGCCGCACCGGCAACAACACCTGCTGCTACATCTATCGGGGGATTATCTGCTTCTACATTTTACATCATGGCATCCGTTATTTTCCTCGAACTGGCGATCATATTAGTATTGCTATTCAATATCCGGTTCCTGCTGAAAATAGAAAAGCAAAAAATGGTGAAGCCGGAAGTGCTGACGGAAGAAGTAAAAAGAACAAGACTTAGCTGGTGGGATAAATTCAATAAACTTCGCCCGGTGAGCCAGGAATCGGAACTTGACCTTGGACATGATTACGATGGTATAAGGGAATTGAATAATCGTCTTCCGCCATGGTGGTTGTATGGATTCTATCTTACCATTATCGTGGCTGTTATTTATTTATGGCGTTTTCATGTTTCCCATACCGGTCCTTCCAGTATCGAAGAGTACGAAACCTCCATTGCAAAAGCCGACCTGGAAGTAAGTGAATACCTGAAGAAAAAAGGAGATAACGTAGATGAAAACACCGTGACCTATTTAACATCGGCCGCTGATATCGATGCCGGTAAAGCGCTGTTCGTAAACCCGGCAAATTGTGTCGTCTGCCATAGAGAAGATGGGGGAGGCAACGTAGGTCCAAACCTGACGGATGATTACTGGATCACAGGAGGAAGTATTAAGGATATTTTCAAAACGATAAAGTATGGTACCACGAAAGGAATGAGAAGCTGGCAGGATGATTTTTCCTCGAAACAGATGGCACAGATAGCCAGCTATGTAAAATCGCTACAGGGCACCAATCCTCCCAATCCTAAAGAACATGCCGGTCAATTATATAAAGAAGAAGCCGGCAGACCGGCTGTTGATTCAACACAAATGTTGAATGATTCCATTAAAGCAAAGGACAATAAAGTAGCAGTGAATTAAAGCTGTTATAGATTTTTATTTTAAGAACAAAAATGATAACGGACGAAACGATAAAACCGGACAAAGGCACCGAGAATGAATCTTTCCGCGACCGTATTGCCACCGTGGATGCGAAAGGAAAGAGGAAATGGGTATATGCGCAAAAACCAAAAGGAAAGATCTATAATGTGCGTACCTGGGTCAGCTGGGGTTTCTTTGCCTTATTCTTTACCCTGCCATTCGTCACGTATCATGGAAGGCCTTTATTTCTTTTCAATATTCCAGAAGCGGAGTTCATCATCTTCGGAAAAATATTCTGGCCACAGGATTTTTTCATTTTCGGTGTGATGATGCTCACTTTCATCGTTTTCATTGTGTTGTTTACCGCGGCGTTTGGTCGTTTGTTCTGCGGTTGGGTTTGTCCGCAAACCATTTTTATGGAAATGCTTTTCCGCAAAGTGGAATACCTGATAGAAGGAGATGCGGCCAAACAAAAAATGCGCAACACTGGTCCCTGGACGGCTGAAAAGATCCGGGTAAAAGCATTGAAGCATGGGGCTTTCTTCCTCCTGGCTTTTATTATCGCTAATTTTTTTCTTTCCTATATCATCGGTGTACAACAGTTGAAGCATATCATGACAGAACCGGTCAGTGAACATTTTGGCGGATTTATGGCCATCCTCATCTTTTCGGGTGTGTTCTATGGCGTGTATGCTTATTTCCGCGAACAGGTTTGCACGGTAGTTTGTCCCTATGGCCGATTACAAAGTGTATTACTCGACAGGAATTCGATGCTGGTGGCTTATGATTATAAAAGAGGAGAGCCAAGGGAAAAATTCAAAAAAGAAAAAGTCGCCGCAATAAATACGGGTGATTGCATTGATTGTTTCCAGTGTGTAAAAGTTTGTCCCACCGGTATTGATATCCGCAATGGAACGCAAATGGAATGTGTTGGCTGCACAGCCTGTATTGACGCCTGCAATAAAATGATGGATGCGGTGGCAAGACCACAGGGGCTTATCCGATATGCGTCTGAGAATGGCATCGCCGACGGAAAAAAACTTCGTTACACCGGGAGGATGAAGTTTTACACGATAATACTTTTCCTACTCACGGGTTTACTAACCACCTTGCTGGTCACCCGCAAAGAAATCGATGGCACGATCATCAGGGCCACCGGCATGTTGTACCAGGAAAGAGGAACGGATAGTTTATCCAACCTTTATAGTATAAAAATTGAAAATAAAACGCTTGATGAAATTCCTGTTCAATTAAGACTGGAAGGTGAAATGGGTAAGATCGGGAAAATTGAATTGGTAGGAACGGATCATATACAGGTGAAAAAAGAAGGGCAGGGGTCAGGTTCATTTTTTGTCGTATTGCCTGCCAGCATTATCCGTTCAAGAAAAACAAGCCTGGAAGTTGGATTGTACCAGGGTGATAAAAAGATCACGGAATTGAAAACAAATTTTATGGGACCCTTCAGCCGGTTCTAAAATCATTAATCAATAAAATATGAATTGGGGCAATAAATTACTGGTCACTTTTGTGGTGTTTGGCAGTGGGATGTTTTATCTCGTCTATCGTTCCGTCACTACCAGTTTCGAATTGGTGGATAAAGAATACTATAAAAATGAATTGCGATACCAGGAAGTGATAGATGGCGTAAACAGAGCCAATGCATTGACTGGCGTTGTAAAACTTACGTCAACGGATAAAGGGGTAGGGCTTCAATTACCCGCTGACATGAATGATCAAAAAATAGCAGGCACTGTTCACTTTTATTGCGCTTATGATGCCACGAAGGATAAAAAATTTGAGTTGAATACAGATGCCACAGGAACACAGTTGTTCCATTCAAATAGCATTGCATCCGGAAACTATACCGTCAAGATCAACTGGCAGGCCGGCGGTGAAGATTATTATACTGAACGATCAATAACCATTCCCTGATGTTGTGGGCCGTTATCATAGCAGGATTATCTCTGGGTGCGGTCAGCAGCCTGCATTGCGTTGGCATGTGTGGCCCGCTGGCATTGGCATTGCCTGTTCATCATTTATCAAAACCTCAGCAGCTTTTATCACTTTTTTTATACCAATTTGGCCGGATCATTACATACTCTGGATTTGGATTGTTGTTCGGCCTCGCCGGTAGAACCATTTATGTGGCGGGCTTTCAACAATGGTTTTCCATTGTTATGGGGATAGTAGTGTTGCTACTGGTCATTTTGTATTGGGTCTATAAAAATCCCCTGCAACCTTCTGCTTTCAAAAAACTATTTGGCGCCGTTCAATCTTATATGATGAATGCTTTCCGTTCAAAGAAAAGCAGCGGCGGGTTTTTGTTGCTGGGAGTAGCCAATGGCTTTTTACCCTGTGCCATGGTATATGTCGCCATAGCAGGAGCATTGACAACAACACAGGTATCCTATGGCGTTTTATTCATGGCGATGTTTGGAGCCGGAACATTACCCGCCATGATGATCATTGGTTATTTTGGAAGAATGGTGAGCCTGCCGGTGAGAAATATATTTAGAAAAAGTATCCCCGTGCTGATGACTGTTATGGCGATAGTATTGATCTTAAGGGGTATGAATCTTGGGATACCTTTCATAAGCCCGGTATTGCAGGGACCTGCCGGTGAAGCGGTTGTTTGCCATCCTTAAAACATACCCAGCTTTTCTTTTTCTTTATCCGCATAGCCCCATTCTTCACCCTCTTCAAGATCTTTTCCGGTAAATGTTTTTGATCGCAACACAGAAACCACCATCCATATTACCAGGAAAGGCGAGGCAATGAACATGATCCGGCCTAATGATGACGACGCATTGGTTAACATCACCAGCACATAAAGGACCAGGAACGCCGATACAATGAAAACGGATACAGGTATCCTTTGCTTCATATTACCATTTTTAAAATAAACCATTAGCCAACTAAAATTGTTCATTTTATCGCAACAAAAAAGAGGCCGACTCAACGGGAACAAATCTGCCCGGAAAGTCGGGAAGGCGGTAAGAAATCATAAATTGAAAATCAATCCCGATAGCTATCTGGATCCCGTCTTCCCGGCGTAATTCACAAATTTGCTTTTTGCGAGAGCCTCTTTCATTATTTTTTTTGCCTTATCAATCCTTTATTCCTTTCGAACTCCTGTCCTCAAAAGACGGACGGGGGAATAATTTCCTCGGATTGGATTTTACCAGCTTCATCACTTCCTCAATAGCACGAAGCAATTGCGGATCATTACCTTTTACCAGTTGTGCCGGATCATCCCACACTTCGATAGTAGGCGTAACACCATAGCCTTCGGCAAACCATTTTCCATCCGGGCCGAATAACCTTGCATCGGGTACCGTAATGCCACCACCGTCAATTAAATTATGCCCTGTTGCAGGTCCTACTAATATACCGAGTGTACGTTCGCCGATAATGGGCCCCATGTTCATCGATTTAAAGGCCCAGGGAAACGCATCACCGCCACTGCCTGCCCATCCATTGATCAGCATAGCTTTCGGTCCATTGTTACCCTTACCCGGAATACGACTTATTCCCGCATTACGCCAGGCAACATTATAGAGGGTGGGGCGGTTAAGCATTTCCACAAAACGATCGCCCAATTGTCCACCGGCATTAAAACGTTCATCAATGATAAATCCTTTTTTATCGATCTGTGCATAGAACTGTCGCATCAACTCCGTCTGACCATCACCACCGGTATTTGGCATATACATATACCCAAGATCACCATTGCTTAACTGATCCACTTTTTTTCTATTCGATTCGATCCATTCCAAATGACGCAAACGACGTTCCTGCGCCGTGGTCAATGTTTCTATCAATACATCTTTCGCTCCGTCCATCGAAGGTTTACTGTTTACTTTTAAGATAACGGTGTTACCCGCCATTCCGTCCAATGATGCATATGGGTCAATTTTTGTATTGACCGGGACGCCATTCACCGCCAGAATATAGTCACCTTCTTTTACAGCGATACCCGTTGCATCAAAAGGAGATCTCACTTCATTATCCCATGCCGCAGGGCGAACGATGCGTTTGATACGATATGCTCCATCGGCAAGTTCCCAGTCAATACCTAAAAAACCATGCCCCCTGTTGCTGCCCTGTTCCGCATCGCCGCTATTACGGGCATAGGTATGACCTGCGGCCAGTTCAGCAATCATTTCCTGCTGGATATTCAACACATCCCAGCGGGTGATCGCATCTTTCATTAATCCACTATATTGTTTGCGTATATCATTCCAGTCAACCTGCTGCATGGCAGGATCATAAAAAAAATCACGGTAGCGCCGCCAGGTATCGTTGAATAACTGATCCCATTCTTCCCGGGGATTCACCGTCATTTCCATGGCGGTTGTACGCAAAGTCTTATCTATTTTTTGATCGGGCGCCGGTTTTATGATACCGAGATTGGTACCCTGCAAGACTAAAATAGATTTACCATCACCTGAAACGCCAAAATTGCCTGTGCCACCCATTACTTTTTTCTCTTCCCTTTTTTCTATGTCATAATAATAGATGGACGGTTGTTCGCCCGTAGTTCCTGTATTAGGGAAACGTGCATACAATAGTTTACCTTCTATGGCAATCAACCTGCCATAGTTACCGGCAACGGGTGGCAATACCTGTACCCTTGCTTCAAACCCATCGGGTGAGATCGATAAAGATTTTACCGCGGGCTTCTTCGTACTATCCGCTTTGGCCTCGGCAGGTTTTGCAGCGGCAGATGCAGTGGTATCCATTGTTACTTTCACTTCATCATTGCGTGCTACTAATAAACTCTTAGCTGTTGGATCAAGACTTGCATACGCTATCTGCGTGGTATTTGGATATATCCATGTTGCATCCAAACCGCTATAGCTTGGTTGCAATCTCCGGTCTGTTTTAAAATATAAGTATTTCCCATTCGGGTCGAACACCGGATCTGAATCATTGTAATAGCCCGCCGTCACCTGGTGCAATTTTTTATTTTCAAGATTGTAGAGATAGATCGCTTGATTCAAATTCTCTCCATTCTTGCTATAGGCTAACCAATTATTATCCGAACTCCAACTAAGCTCGAAACCCTGCAGTCCATTATAAGACAATAGTGTAGTTTTATCGATCACTGCGATATCACCGGTGGCCACGTTAAGTACACTGATCTCCTGCAAATAATTGATGAATGCGATCTTCTTACTGTCAGGCGACCAGAAGATCTGCCAACCCATTCCCTTTCCGAAATCAGTTATTTTTTTGGATGAACCTGTTTGCGTTTCCTGTAACCATATTTGATTTTCGCCGCTTTTATCACTCCAGTAAGCGATCCATTTTCCGTTGGGCGACCATGATGGTAACCGGTCAAAAGCGCCACTGCTATTGGTAATATTCAGTACGGGTCCATTTTCAGCCGGCAAACTAAAAATTTCACCCCTTGCTTCGGCCACCACTCTCTTTGCATCAGGAGAAATATCAGCGTTGACAATTCGGGTTCCCACGTTTTCAGGACGTGGCATCAGCGTTGCAAAGTCTGTCAGCACATTAATTTTTACTTCTTCGTATTTACTGGTACCAAGGTTAAGCAAATACAATTTACCACCGGCTTCAAATATCAGTTCATCGGGACCAGCGCTTAGGTGATTGATATCGATATCACTGAACTTAGTGATCGCCGTCCGGCTCTTTGTTGTTATATCATAGACCCATACATTTCGCCGTTTATTATTATCTACGTCGCTGACATAATAGATCTTGTTTTTATACCAGACCGGCTTACCATCGGTGGCGGTATTAGCCGTAATATTTTCCGCTGTCATTTTCTTCAGGTTGAACAATACCACATCGGAAGCCAGACCACCACGGTATCTTTTAAAAGGATAATTTTCCGTAATGCGGCTTACATACGCAATGCTTTCACCATCGGGTGAAAAACTACCCAGTTCACCATAAGGAACCGGGACTTTCTCCGGCAACCCTCCATTCTTCGACAGGAGATAGAGATTGCTAACATTACCAAAAGCATTTTCCCGAAGCGAAGCAAACAATATACGGCTACCATCCGGGTGCCAGTCGATCACACGATCCGGCAGGGCATGCCAGGTCAAACGTGTGGGCACGCCGCCGCTGACCGGCATTGTATACACATCAGCATTGCCACGATAAGTGGCGGTAAATGCCAATGTTTTTCCATCGGGTGAAAACCGGGGAAACGATTCTTCGCCGGTACTCGAGGTGATTCGGGTGGCGGTTCCACCACTTTTTGATACGATCCAGATATCACCACCGTATACAAAACTTATTTGCGTGGAGGAAACATCGGGAAAGCGGAACAGGCGTGCATCTACCTGCGCCAATAGTTGCTGACTGACCAAGACAGAAAAGAAGATCAACAGATTTCGCATGATTATTGGTTATTAAAAATGGAAAAAGAGGATAATGATAAATGTAGGCAATTTGAGCAGAGGCGGAAAAAAGATTTATATATACGGCGGCTGGAAATGTGCTGATGAGTGATCGTTCTTTTAAATATCCATCTTGGTTGTTGGCCTGATCCGGGAAATAAAAATGGTGATCCGTAATGAGATGCTGAAATGATCAAAGATTTGCCGTCTTAAGAATTAACTATGTTTTCTTTTCCAACAATCTAATGGATGCCGATTAGTTTTTTAATAAACTCAAACGGCTTCTCGTAGTATGCCAAATTTCCGGTATAGGCCATGGTTAGAAAAAAACTATCTACCATTCCATGTACGATGATATTGATCCATATATTCCGAACAGATCGCAGGTAAAGCAGGCTAAAGGCAATGCCAAATAAAAAAGTAAGAGCTATACCACTCCATCCCTGGTAAAAATGGGCCGAACTGAAAATAGCTGAAGACAGGATTACCGAGATCCAGGTTCGCCGAAAAAGTTTTTCTCCGGCCGGGAGGAGGAAACCACGGTAGATGATCTCTTCGGCTATGGCAGCGCTGATCCATGTATAAAAAAGATACAAAACATATTTCGGTGATTGTTTTCCAGGAAACCATAGACACTGTAACCGGCGGGTTCATTAAAAATATAACCGATCGCTGGTTGTATGATAAGATCGAAGACCAGCTCGATGATAAAAAAACCGGTAATGACACGGACGATAAAAACACTGGCAGTGCCGGGCTTTCTGAAACCCATACCGGAAATTCCTTTTTCGAGCCAGGCAAAAAGGCCCATGCAGATCAATGCCAGCAGCGGTATATGGTAAGGAAACTTAAGCAGTTTGGCGTGGGGTAGAAACATACCAGCAGTAATGCCAACGCATATACTAACAGGCTATATTTTTCACGGATCGGCATAACCATCTTTTTATGAAGAATAACTTTAACCGTCGCAAGGTAAACAAGATAAACGCGGGCCGTATTCCGGATGCGTACCAAATGATGGTAATGCCGGATCAATTGAAACGAAATATTCAACGGCTTCAAATGTTCTGCCAGGCGCTACAGCCAAAACCCGTCACTAAAGGTAAAGAATCTCATCTTTTTACCTGATCGTTGTCATGATTTAAGTTTTAGTAATCGTACATCTTTGAAACATGGAATTATATCAACTATAAAAAAAATTCAATTATGAGTTATACTACCGTTACACATTTAGGGCATGATCATTTGGAATGGTTAAAAAGCATCGAATTCTATGAAGGCGAATTTGACATTTTAGAAAAAAGGCTGCAAGAAATTGTCAGCAAGAACAACGGAGCCGAAGCCATGGCCGGTGTTGAACATTTTCAAAACCAGTTTATGATCCAGCGTAATAATATGGATGAATTGAAACACAGCATTAATGAACATACCGGAAAGGTGTCTGAGGATGCGAAAAAACACATGGGCAAAATGGAAGCCGGATCCGTAGGAGAACATGACCAGTTGAAAGACCGGTTTCAGACACTGGAAAAGATCGTGAATGATCTGCGCCATGAGTTTAACGGGTACCTGTCAAAGTGGATGTAAGTAAGAAAAAGGGGTAACCAATATTGGAAGAATAAAAATAACAAGGAGTGCTTACAGGTTGCCCTGATTCGTATTCTGAGGCTCCGGAGAAGAGGCATGAAGCAACCTTAGTAGAAAAAATCATTTCACCCATTGAACCTTATTATCTAAAAGGGAAGACAAACTCTTATCATGCCTTTTAGTGATAGATTAAAATAATGTAATAAGGTTGGTGGTTTATGAATGATTTTTCTACGAAGGTTTAGCGGTCTTGCCAGCGGGTAGACAAGAACTAAAATAATGCGTAGCTGGTCCAGCGCCTCAGAATACGAATTAGCAATAGTATATCAGTTTGAATTTTCGGGGTTTCAGAGCTGTCTTATTCTGCTACATATAAGCCACGGATGCACGGATGAATATATATATCCGTGCATCCGTGGCATAAACTTTTTCAAAC
>JANOCH010000630.1:0-4351 GCA_031412015.1 Chitinophagaceae bacterium | reverse complement strand
GATCAAACAGGGTGCGCAATGGGGCGACCACTGGGCTTATTTACCCGTAAAAGCAGTTGAATTGCCGGAGGCATGCGATAGCCCAACAGCTGGCCGTTGGATTCAAAATGATGTTGATAAATTCATCTTCGCCAAACTTGAGGATGAAAAATTAAAGCCATCAATTCAGGCCGATAAACCCACTTTATTAAGAAGAGCAAGCCTTGACCTGATCGGCATGTATCCTTCCAGTGACGTAGCGCAGCAATACCTGGAAAGCAACGAAGGTAAAGCGTATGAAGTATTGGTGGATTCATTATTGGCATCACCTCGTTTTGGAGAGAGATGGGCGTCACTCTGGTTGGATCTTTCAAGGTATGCAGATACCAAAGGGTATGAATCAGACGGTGGTCGTGAAATTTGGAAATACAGGGATTGGCTGATCAAAGCTTTTAATGATGACAAACCCTATAACGAATTTTTGACGGAACAAATAGCCGGAGATCTTTTGCCAGATCCAACCGATGCACAATATATTGCGACAGCTTTTAGTCGTAATTCCATGACCAATGATGAAGGTGGTACGGACAACGAAGAATTCAGAACAGCCGCTGTAATGGACAGGGTCAATACCACTTGGGAATCGCTGATGGGTACCACTTTTGCCTGCGTGCAATGTCATAGTCATCCCTATGATCCATTTCGTCATGATGAATATTATAAATTCCTGGCATATTTCAACAATACGCGTGATGAAGATGTACCGGGAGAATACCCTTTGCTCCGGGAATATAATGACTCCATGAAGCAACGCCTTAGTACCGTAGTGGACTGGGTAAAAAAGCAATCATCGGAAACGTTGGCTAAAAAGTTCAGTTTGTTTTTGCGTACCTGGGAACCTTCAATTAACGCTACCGTTGCAGATAGTTTGAAGAGAGCAGCTATCGGTGGTAATAATCATACTTTATTGCTTCGCAACTCGTCTGTCGCACGTCTGAAACATGTGGACCTGCAAAATGCGGGACAGATGATCTGGAATCATTGGTCGAATAAAAAAGGTGGAGTGTTGACAGTAAGAATGGATTCTCCCGATGGCCCGGTAATTACTGCTATACGGTTAGACGGCGATGATAAATGGAAAAGGCAATACGTTGAATTCCCCGTACAATCAGGGGTACATGATGTTTATTTTACCTATCACAATCCAACGATGCCGAAGGATGGTGAAGAATTTGCTGCGGTATTTGATTGGTTCACTTTTATGGAATCATTTCCGGGAAAAGGGATGCCTGGATACGAGGAGAATAAGAGAAATTTCTGGAGCCTGGCTACCGCAGATGTTCCCACTACACCAGTGATGGTGGAGAACCCGGTATCGATGTGGCGGAAGACCAATGTATTTGAGAGAGGCAACAGGATGACCTTGGGAAAAGAAGTGGAACCGGCGGTGCCTAATTCATTAAGCTTTGCCATGCCTGCCAATGCTCCAAAAAATAGAATGGGATTGGCGATGTGGCTGACCGATAAAAAAAATCCACTTGTTTCAAGAACGATGGTGAACCGGCTTTGGGAGCAACTCTTCGGAACGGGTATCGCGGAAACCCTGGAAGATATGGGCACCCAGGGAATTCCCCCAACGCACCAGGCTTTGCTGGATCACCTTTCGTGGAAATTGATGAATGATCATCAATGGAGTATTAAAAAATTATTGAAAGAGTTGGTGATGAGTGCTACTTACCGACAGGATTCGAAACTAACGGAAGAACTGAAAGAAAAAGATGCGGCGAATAAATTCTATGCCAGGGGTCCGAGGGTAAGGCTGAGTGCGGAGCAATTGCGCGACCAGCATTTATGCATTAGTGGTGAGATAAGTAAGAAAATGTATGGTCCCGGTGTAATGCCCTGGCAACCGGAGGGTATTTGGTTATCGCCTTATAATGGCGCGACCTGGCAGAATAGTAAAGGGGAGGATCAATACCGCAGAGCGGTGTACACGTATTGGAAACGAACATCGCCCTATCCTTCGATGATCAGTTTTGATGGCGTGCAAAGGGTTTTGTGTACTGCCCGACGCATTCGAACCAATACGCCATTACAGGCATTGGTAACGTTGAATGATTCTGCTTACCTGGATATGGCCCGTCTTTTTGCGTACAGGATGAAAGAAGAGGGAGGTGCAAATCCGGAGAGACAAATCGAGAAGGGTTATGAGTTGATGTTGTATAAACCATTATCCAAGGAAAAATTGAATGTGTTTGTTGATCTGTATAATGAAGCGCTGGTTGAATTTAAGGGAGATGAAAATAAGACCCGCCTGTTGATTGGCACAGATAGTACGGATCATAACAACCCATCTACGGCAGCTTTAGTGGTTGTGGCGAATGCTATGATGAACCTGGATGAAGTGGTGATGAAGAATTGAGAACTCTGTTCCCCAAAAGAGGAACCTAGCTCGGTGATGCTTTATTCTTTTAAAGAAGTTTGAATATAAATAATGGCTCTTCGATCGGGAGGAGGCCGATAAACAAAAAATAAAAACAAAACTAAATGGCAAAACAATCGTCACGCAGGAGTTTTATTCAAAAGATCACGACCGGGGTAGTGGGAGCCACTATGGTTCCTGAAGTACTAAGAGCTGCAGGCAATAGCCCTGCTGAAAAAATAGAAAGTCTAAAAAGATTAAACCAGTTCAGTGCCAACGACCTGATACAGGTGGCATTGATCGGTGCCGGTGGAATGGGATTAGCTGATGCTAATACCGCAATAACAGTTCCTGGTGTTAAGTTAGTAGCTGCTTGCGATCTGTATGATGGTCGGTTGGCCGATGCCAAAAAGTTTTATGGTAATGATATTTTCACCACAAGAGATTACCGGGAAATATTGCAGCGAAAAGATATTGATGCGGTGATAGTGGCAACACCGGATCATTGGCATAAAGACATATCTGTCGCGGCTATGAATAGTGGTAAAGCCGTGTATTGTGAAAAACCAATGGTGCATGATGTGACAGAAGGCAATGCGGTAGTGGAAGCACAGAAAAGAAACAGAGTTGTGTACGAGGTCGGAAGCCAGGGAGTAAGTTCTTTGGGAAATGAAAAAGCTAAAGAATTATTAGCAGCAGGCGCCATCGGTAAATTGAATTATGCCGAGGGCTTCTGGGCCCGCAATTCTCCTGATGGAGCGTGGCAGTATAAGATACCGGCAGATGGTTCGGAAAAAACAGTAGACTGGAAAATGTTTCTCAATAAATACCCGGATCGTCCTTTTGATGCCAAACGATTTTTTCGCTGGCGTTGTTACAAGGACTATGGAACTGGTGTATCCGGCGATCTGTTTGTACATCTTTTCTCCAGCCTGCATTTTATTACCAATTCCAAAGGCCCGCAAAAAATAATGGCGATGGGTGGTCTTCGCTTCTGGAAAGATGGTCGCGAAGTACCGGATGTGCTTATGGGTATGTTTGATTATGCAGACACACCGGAACACCCGGCTTTCAATTTATCGTTACGTGTAAATTTTGTGGATGGCACGGCAGACAGCACGTACCTGCGAATGGTAGGCAACGAGGGTAGTATGAATGTGGAGTGGGATAAAGTTACCCTGACCCGCAACAAAGGATATATGCCGACTGATGATCCTTTGATGGCAACCAAATTAAATAAGGATAATCCGCTGGCCTATGAGCGGAAGAAAATATTGCCACCTAATTCAACTGTATTTGAAGTGGAGAAAGGATATAAGGGAGCCCACTTTGATCACTTCAATAATTTTTTCATGGCGATACGTGATAAAAAATCGGTCGTGGAAGATTCATTGTTTGGTTTCCGTGCGGCGGCCCCGGCTTTACTTTGCAACGATAGTTATTTCACAGACAAAGCCGTGAAGTGGGATCCGGTAAATTTGAAAGTGGGGTAGTGAATGGTGAATAGTGAATGGTGAATATGGCAACCGGAATCCGGATTGTTGCGGTGAAAGCGGAGGGAAATGTTTTAAAAAATAAGAAGTAATCATATTTAAAATTTTATCATAATGCTAAAAAAAATATTATTCGTTCTCACCTTAATCATGGGTAATATGTTTTTACAATCTGCTTCCGCACAAAAGGATAATATACTTACAGACGCTGAAAAAAAAGCTGGTTGGAAATTGTTGTTTGATGGCAAAACACTCAATGGCTGGAAAATGTATCAAAGTAAACCAGCAGATTGCTGGGGTGCGAAGGATGGAGAACTGTATTGCAAAGGAAGCGCCACGGATAAAAGTGATCTGCGTGCGGATATTATCACGGCGGAACAATATGAAAATTATGAACTGTCGGTTGATTGGAAGATCGCACCCGGTGGTAATAGCGGCATTATATACAATGTAACAG
>JANOCH010000629.1:0-7006 GCA_031412015.1 Chitinophagaceae bacterium | reverse complement strand
CTGGCATTCGTGTCCCTCACTTTTATTGCAGCCTGCAACAATTCCATTGCAGAAAATAATGCAGAAAAAGTAGTTGAAACACCGGGGATCCAATCAGCCGAACCGCCTGTTTCACAACTTCCCTCTTTTTCGATAATCAATAATAAGGGCGAGGTGACAGACCTTACACGATTCAAAGGCAAGCGGGTCTTTGTTAATCTTTGGGCTACCTGGTGCCCCCCATGCCGGGTTGAGATACCTTCTATTCAAAAACTGTATGCCAAAACAGATAAAAATAAAGTTGTTTTCGTCATGCTTTCGCTGGACAATAATTTTGAAACAGCTAAACAATTTGCTGCTAAAACAAAGCTGGATATTCCAATCTACTATCCTGCGGGTAATCTTCCGGCATTGTTTAATGTAGAAAGTATCCCTGTCACATTTATATTTGACGAGAAAGGGGAACTTATTCATCGACAGGAAGGAGCGGCTGACTATAATACAAACCGGTTTATCGAAATGCTGAATAAATAAGCTGGCCTGCGCAAAAAAAAATGCCGGCATTGCAACCGGCATTTCTATTTCTCCTATTTAATACTTTATTTTTCGGCTTTCGCCGGTACCAGCAATTTCTCTTCGATCACTTTCTTAAACACACTCTTTGGAAATGCTCCCGGTTGCATCCTTGGTTCGCCATCAGCGTCTATAAACAGGATAGTGGGGATGCTTTGAATGCCAAATACAGCCGACAACTCCTGTTCCTCATCTGTGTTCACTTTATAAATTACCAACCTGCCTTCATATTCTTTTGAAAGTTCTTCGAGAATGGGGGCCACCATTTTACAAGGGCCGCACCAGTCGGCATAGAAATCAATTATCGCCGGTAGTCCGCCAAGATATTTCCATTCTTGTTCTGTTTCAAAATTAAATACCTTCTCCTTGAAATCCTGTGTGGTCATTTGTAATGTTGCCATACTGTTTTATTTGTTGTAAAAGTAGCAGTAGTTGCAAATTCAATAGGTGACGATTGTCACAATAAAATAAAACCGGCCACTGACGGCCGGTTTTTCGAAACCATCACCCCCGTTTTTACAACATCGTAACCGGCGCTGTATATTTTGTTTTTTTCAAGTCCGTTTGGCTTAGCGCATTGAAACCTCCATGGATGTTCACCAGATTTTCATAACCCCTGGATTTAAGAATAGAGCACATGACCACTGAGCGGTAGCCACCGGCACAATGGATATAGTATCTTTTGTTTCTGTCCAGTTGAGCCATATTCTGGTTGATGAAATCCAATGGAAAATTTTCTGCTCCTACCAGGTGCTCCGACTCGAATTCACTTTTACGTCTTACGTCCAGCAGGTTGATCTGATTTCCCTCTTTCTCATATAGCACAGCAAAATCGTCGGCACTTATCTCCTCGATATTTTCCGTATCAAATCCTTCTGCCCTCCATGATTTCATTCCGTCTTGTAAATATCCAACAGTATTATCATACCCTACCCTTGATAGACGAATCACTACTTCCTCTTCCCTTCCCTCATCGGCAAGGAATAAAATAGGTTGCTTAAGATCGGTAACCAATGTACCTACCCATGGAGCAAAATGATCGTCAAGACCAATAAATATTGAGCCGGGGATATGCTCTTTTAAAAACGCTTCTTTGCCACGGCTATCAAGCACCAATGCATCCATACTTTCCCACACAGTTTGAAATTCTTTTGCTGTCAACGGACGCTTTCCTTTTGCAATGATATCATCGATACTTTCCATACCGCCTTGCAGGTTCATCAATACATTTAGCGGAAAATATTGGGGTGGCTCTACCAATCCTTCTGTTACTTTCCTAATAAAATCTTCCTTTATCAAATCCTCCTGCAACGCATAGTTCACTTTTTTCTGATGACCAAGTGTATCAGTTATCTCTTTACTCATATTCTTGCCGCAGGCACTACCGGCCCCATGCCCAGGGTAGACAATAATATTATCCGGAAGTGTCATGATCTTCTTATGGAGTGACTCGTACAAATGACCAGCAAGAATTTCGGGAGTAACTTCCGCTTTTAGTTTTTGCACCAGATCGGGACGACCTACATCACCAATAAATAACGTATCACCAGTAAAGATGGAATTTTCTTTGCCATCCTCGTCTATCAGCAAATAGGTAGTGGATTCCATGGTATGTCCCGGGGTATGCAAGACTTTAATTTTCACCTTTCCCAATGTTAATTCTTCGCCATCCTTTGCTACATGAGCTTCATAGCCCGGTGCGGCAGTGGGGCCAAAAACTATTTGTCCTCCTGTTTTCTTTGCGAGGTCGATATGACCACTAACAAAGTCAGCGTGAAAATGCGTTTCCAGTATGTATTTTATTTTAGCTCCATTACTTTCAGCTTTATCGATGTAAGGCCGCGTCTCCCGCAAGGGATCAATGATGGCAGCTTCGCCATTACTTTCAATATAATAAGCCGCTTCGGCCAAACAACCGGTATAAATCTGTTCTACTTTCATGATTTGAGTTTTTTTAGATGATTAATTTATAAATGTCAGAAATTTCAATCATCGCTGAGAACAACGTGTATTGCAAGCATTATTCATCTGAGTATGTTTTTGCAGTGAATGATCTTAATGACAATACAAATTTCAAAGTGACCTGTTCAGTCGGGAATGACATAAGTCACAAAACTCATTGATAAAAATCAGGCGGCTGGTGGCCATTATATGACTTTCGTTCAAAATGCATTACATGTGATTATAGTCACCTTTATACCTTGTTGCCTCACCTACTTTAGTGTTCTAAACTTTTCGTTATGTCATATCAACACCAGATCGTTATCGTAGGTGGCGGCAATGCCGGAATTTCAACCGCCTCACAATTGCTTCGCAAAAACAAACACTTAGATATTGCGATCATTGAGCCATCGGAAAAGCATTACTATCAACCCGCCTGGACATTGGTGGGTGCAGGGGTATTCAATATAAACGACACGGAAAAAAAAGAAGCGGATGTAATGCCCAAAGAGGTAAAATGGATCAAAGAGAAAGTTGTTTCATTTCAACCAGAGACAAATAGCATCACACTGGGCAACGCCGAAACCGTGAGATATGAGTATCTTATCGTTGCGCCCGGTATACAACTCAACTGGCATGAAGTAAAAGGACTAAAAGAAACTTTGGGCAAAAACGGAGTATGTTCCAACTATAGTTTTGATATAGCGCCTTACACCTGGGAATGTATTAAAAATTTCAAGGGTGGGAAAGCTCTTTTTACCAATCCTCATACACCGGTGAAATGCGGCGGTGCCCCGCATAAGATCATGTGGATGGCAGCGGACTATTTTAAAAAACACGGAGTTTTTGATAAATCAGAAATTCAATACTGGAGTGGCGGCACCCGTTTGTTTGGTGTTGACAAATATGAAAAAACATTAAAGAAAGTAGCTGAAAGAGATAAAGTAAACATCACTTTCTATACTAAGCTGGTGGAAATAGATGGACCTGGAAAAAAAGCCAAATTTGTTGGCTTTGGTGAACAGAATAAGGACAAAGAATATTGGGTAGCCTTTGACATGATTCATGTGACACCACCACAAAGTGCACCTGATTTTGTAAAGAACAGCCCTTTGGCAAATGCAGCAGGTTGGGTTGATGTTGATAAGAACACACTACAACATGTGAAATATCCGAATATATTTTCATTGGGAGACGCGGCATCATTACCTACCTCCAGAACCGGCGCTGCCATACGCAAACAGGCGCCAGTATTGGTAGAAAACCTGCTGGATCTGATGGAAAATAAACCGCTGGACGGATCTTATAATGGTTATACCAGTTGCCCGGTGCTAACCGGCTATGGTAAGCTGGTGTTGTGCGAATTTGATTACAATAATCAACCCATGGAAACATTTCCATTCGATCAGAGTAAAGAAAGATGGAGTATGTACCAGCTGAAAAGAAGAATACTACCCTGGTTGTACTGGCATAAAATCTTACCAGGCAAAATGTGATCTTCCTTATGAATAAACGGAGCGGCTGCCATTGGCAGTCGCTTTTTTGTAACTATTGTCACTTTTATTCTCGCCCCAACACCTGAACTTTGTTCATTGAAAAATACTATTAATGAATTTGATCAAAAAACTAAAAAGTGGGTGGACACTCTTAAAATTTATCAGAGTTGGCCTTGGTAGCTTAATTTTGTATTCCTCCATACAAAGCGGGCATGTTGCGGGAATAATAGCAGGAGGCTTATTTACCATTATTTCCTTGTTTACTGATGGTATATGTTGCGCCGCGACCGGGAGTTGTTATAATCCAGGCGGCAAAAACATATCATCAACATCTGAAAATATCGAATATGAAGAGTTGGGTTCTAAATAATAAATTGTTGATCGTTGGTATCATCATAGGAGCTATTGGAGGTTACCTGTATTGGCAGCAGATCGGCTGTGCGAGCGGTACTTGTTTGATCACATCCAAATGGCATAACAGTACTGGCTATGGAGCCTTAATGGGTGGATTAGCATTCAGTATGTTTAAAAAAGAAAAAAATGGGAACGACAAATAAAAGAGAAACCTTTGCTGAAATAATTAACGGAGATACCCCGGTGCTCGTTGATTTTTTCGCAGAATGGTGCGGCCCGTGCAAAATGATGAAACCGGTGCTTGAAAAACTACACCAGCAAATGGGTGATAAGGTCAGGATCATTAAAATTGACATCGATAAAAGCCCGGCGGCGGCCAATACATTCCAGGTTCAAAGTGTACCAACATTAATGCTTTTTCAAAAGGGAAAACCTTTATGGCGGCAATCAGGGGTAGTTCAGGCCACTCAATTAGAAAATATCATTAAACAAAAATCAATTCTTTAATAATGCCTGAAAAAAAATTGAGTCGTGGATATTTGGCTTCTGTTTTAAGTTGTCGTTGTCCCCGTTGCAGAGAAGGAAAATTATTTCAATACCCGGTGAGCATCAGTTTGAAAAAAAACCTGCAGATGAATAAAGAGTGTACGGTTTGCGGTCAGCCCGCCGAAATAGAAGTTGGTTTTTATTATGGTACCAGTTATGTAAGTTATGTGCTGACTGTTGCCTTAAGTGTAGCCACACTGGTAGCATGGTGGGTCATCATTGGTTTATCGGTCAATGACAATCGTTTTTTTTACTGGATGGGTTTCAATGCTGTATTTCTCCTGCTTCTTCAGCCCTGGCTGATGCGTTTTTCCCGTAGTCTCTGGATATCCTGGTTTGTAAAACATGATCCCAATTGGGAAAAAAATCAGCCGGTTGATGTGTCTGAACGAATGAATGCGGAACAGGCGAATAACTGGTAGGGATAGTAGCCCGATCTCTGAAAAATTCTCTTTAACTGCGACTTGATCCATAAAAAATTTCTGCCAGGATCAATATTTCATTCCCCTCTCTTCAATTAAATCAAAGTGATACGAAAACCGATCTTCTTTTTCAGGACGCAGGTTCCTTGTGCGATGACCTTTGCCTGTCGTGTCTTCTACTAATAAGGTCTCTCCGTCATTTAACTTTCTTTTTTCTCCCCGCGATGTTTCGATCTCAATGGCTCAATCGATCAGGATGATATATTGTTTTTCGGGGCATTGTGAAAATCATAATCATAAGAAGGTTCTGCTTAACGGAAGTTGATACCCTTACTTGGAGTGCTTCTGACAAAGACCCTATATCACCTGCATCTTTCATTGCGATCAACATATCTTCAAAACGACTATTTCCATTTTCATCCCACTATGGCTCCTGGTTACCGGGAGCTGTTTCATGACTGTATGTCTTACTTTGAAAAAATGATCTTATTGACGGTGCTGATCTCATCCTTGCTAATGGTATGCCCCATGCTTTGATATATCTTTTTTGTAAAAGTTGCATTCATCTTTTCCAATATCGCTGCTGATTCATTTACTCTCTCCACTGGCACATGCGGATCAGGATCACTGGTTCCGATAAAAAATGGCGTACCCGAAAAATCACCCGAATAATTTTCTGTATAAATTTTATCGCCGATCAATCCACCCGTAAATGCCACCACCCCACCATATTTAGTTGCATGACGTGTTACAAACTCAAGGGTAAGACAGGCGCCTTGCGAAAAACCAAGAAAATAAATATTCTCTTTGCTGATGCCTTTTGTAACAATATCATTCACTATATCGCTTAACAGATCCAATGCTGAAGTTAGCCAAGGTTCATTCTGGGCAGGTAATGTCAAAAACGAATAGGGATACCACGAATGGCTGGTTGCCTGCGGCGCCATCAACGCGAAATCTTTGACTTCCAAATGACCTGCAAGACTTAATATATCTTCCGCACTTCCACCCCTGCCATGGACCATGATCAGCGCTTTGGAAGCATCCTCCGGGTTTTTTCCGGCTGTTATAATTTGTTTCTTATGCATAGGTACTCCTTCTATTGCGCCAATACCGGCAATATCTTTTCAATTTGTGAACGTTGTGGTTCAAATTGAGCAGGGAGCTTTAAATGCGTCCCCAATTCATTCACGGTTTCGTCCACATCAAATCCGGGATTATCTGTTGCTATTTCAAACAATACCCCACCAGGCTCCCGGAAATAAAGTGAGAAGAAATAATTGCGGTCGATCTTCGGTGTGATATTCAAACCCTGAGCAGCTACTTTTTCCCTGAATGCCATTAACACTTCTTCATTCTTTACCCTGAAAGCTACGTGGTGATTGGTGCCACCTGCGCCGATGCCAGGTTTACCGTTCGGATCTTCAATGATATCAACGATTGCCGCATTCTCTATCGCATCTGTAACAAATCGATAAAAATTTCCTTCCTGTTTTAATAATTTATAACCGAATATATCAGTAAGCACTTTCGCAGTAGGTTTTACATCTCTAACAGTCAACGTGATACTATGAAACCCCTTGGTCGCCGCATCCGATTTTACTTCATTGGTTGCCCAAGCCTGTCTTGTATCTTCTTTACCCGCAACGATGAGATTCAACTTTAATCCATCAGGATCCTGGAAAGGAAGCATTA
>JANOCH010000628.1:0-4415 GCA_031412015.1 Chitinophagaceae bacterium | reverse complement strand
TTCGTTGGTTTGCGATCCACCTGTCGTGCAGATGACCAGTGTATCGGTGCCCTTATAAGCTTCCAATGTTGGCACCAGCAATTTCTCTACATCTTTCTCTACTGTACCCTGTGTCACCACGATTATCTTTTCGTATTGATTGAGGCGTATATCCGACCAGGCCGTGAATTTATTTCCGGATGAATACGGTAAGAGCGAACCGATAAACTTTATGTTCGTTCCCATATCACTGCGGCGGTATTCAAAACCAGGTGTGCCACTTTGTAAATACAGGTCCGATGATTTTACATTGAAGTCAAACATGTTAGAACGTGTGTGTTTGACCCCGTAGCTATCGAGTATTTCATAAGATACCAGGTTGGCCTGCCTGAATAAGACCTTGTCGGTAATAAAACGAAGGAATTGTTGTTTGACCTTTCCGGCTATCGTGTAGGATGGAGTCATACCCAAACCCATCGGTGGAAGGTCACGGGAAGTTTCTGTCAGCGGAACAATGCCCACACCTACCACCGGCACCTGGAATACCTTTTTAATAATTGGAATAGCCGTAAACGTACACTCGGCCACCACCAGGTCGAAAGGAAATTCTTTACGGATATCCTTCAAATCATCGATGAACTTTGGGGCCTGCCGGATGAATACATGGATCATATCATACACCAGCTTCTTTACCTGTCCTTTTATTTTTTCCCGGCCGGGGAGAAGCTCTCCGAGGTCTGCGGTCATAAAATCAGTCGCCCTGTTGAAAGGAAAAAGTGCAATTCCAAGTTTGTTCATTTTGGGTGCATACGATGCGCCGGTGTACCAGCGAACATCCGCACCTTTTGCCTGCAGGTATTTAGCCAGGCCTGTCAGCGGGTTTACATGCCCTTCTGCCGGCATGCTGGCAAACAAAATTTTCTTGCCAACTAATATGTCCCAGTTAATATTATTTTTCATAAAAAAGGTTTAACAGTAAATGATTGTTTCTACTTATCCGGCAAACGCCCTGGCCTGTTAAGATGCCTGTCTGTATACAAATCCTTCCAGTATCACATTGGTCACGCCATTGATCTTTTCCACCCGCATTTTTGTAGGATAGTAGCCTTCCTTTTTGAATTTTTGAGGAATAGGAAAGTTTCGCTGGAAGGTGGCGTTGTTATCCAAAAAAGCTTTGGTGATCATCGGCTCATAAAAAGTAACATTGCCATTATAAGAACCGTAGAGGAAGGTTTGGCCAAATACGCCGCCATTCAATTCAGGACTTGTTACATCCACCCAGTGAGTACCCATTTGAGGAACCCCGCCCGGAACAGGCGCATATATTTCATTCAGGTACCCTTGTGCAGGAAAATTCAGGAAACCTGTATTATCGACATCATAAGGCGGAATAGCTTTTCTCTCTGTTTCTGTCGTCATATAAAAATGAAAATCAAAATGAGGAAGTGTGTATACGCCATCTGGTTCATGACCATTAGGATTCCAATCCAGTAGTGCATGCAGAAAAGGAGTAACGCTGGCTTTGGGATGAAAGGCCAAGGAAAGTCCGTTCGTATGATCGTGTCCACCGTTGTGGTCACCGCCGGGGTCAAGACTATTCATGGCTTCATCATCGATAGCGATTCCGATTCTTTCAGGTTTATTGTTTCTGTCGATCTGTATCCAGGTCCAGGCTTTTCCATGCTGAAACTTTTGAACCGGGCCCTTATAGATACCACCCTTTTCCTCATTGTCTTTTGAACAGGAAGAGATAAGTACGGCGGCAATTAACGATAACAGGAATAATTTTTTCATTGCAAAAGGTTTAATGATTAATGATTTTGATAGCGTAAAGTTGCTGTTTGTATAGCGGCGGGTCAATCAACCATTGTATGAACTGAAATTTCCGGCGAATGAATCACATGGAACGAAAGATTCCGGTTGCAGCCGATACACGATTTTCGCCAATTCATTCGCCATTGGGTTCAATCCATGGTTATAAAAACGCAATTTGAACCATCATTAGTTATATTTGAGAACACCTGATACTCCCGTTTTGAAAAAACTTTGGTTGTATATTTTTTGCTTCCAGCTGCTGGCATTTACTGCTACCGGGCAGGGCGCCCGTCAATACACCTTTACCCATTACGGTGTCTCATCAGGCCTTGCCTCTAATGAAGCCACGGCCAGTTTGCAGGATGAGTACGGTTTCGTATGGCTAGCAACCAATAATGGCCTGCAGCGATTTGACGGCCAGCGATACCTGAGCTTTCGGCATGAAAAAGGTGATACAACCTCCATTCCGCACAATTTTGTTACTCAACTTTTACTGGACAAGAAAAAAAATTTATGGGTACTGACAGGCGATGGGAAAGTGGGAACTTTTGATACCAAGAGATTTATTTACCACGAAGCCACCGTGAAAGTGAAAAATATCGAGGTATTGACCATTGACAGGGAACTGATCGAGGATGAACAAGGTCACCTATTCCTGATTTTTCACAACAATGAATTCATCACCTGGAACGAAGAGCGAAAAGAATTTGCGGCCATTCACAACTTCATCAACCTCCCGGATGGTTGGCAATTCGTTGATGTCCTTCAGCAGCCGGGTACCAAAAAATACTGGATCGGCCGGCGGGAAGGCATCGCGGTCTATAACCTGGAGACAAAGCAATTGAGTTATTCGGGTCACAACGTCGAAAACGAACCACTGATTAATAAGTGGGGTACCGTTGCTGTTCCCAACAATATGCTTTTTGATAAAAGAGGGAGACTGTGGTTTGATACCTGGTTAGGAAGCGCTGTTATTTTTTGCTATGATTTAAAAAAGCGCCAACCGGTTTTGGACCAGTATTATCTTAATTCCATCATTGACGGATATTTTGAAACAAGAGGGTTTATGGAGCAGGAGGATAGCACCATTTGGGTTAAGGGATTGAACGTCTTTGCCCGGTACCTGGACAAAGAAAATAAATTCTTATCGGTGTACAACGGGTACCAGAACGAACAAAGTATCGACTATGTAAGAGTCAATAGTCTTTATGAAGACAGGGATCACAATATTTGGGTAACGACCAATAATAACGGACTTTATTTCTTTAATCCTTCCGAACAGTTTTTTTCCAATATCCGGCAGATCAACCGCAATACTAACCTTCCCGGTAAGGGGTGGATGATGTCGTTCATACTGACTAAAAACAAGACTTTGCTGGCTGGCGCATGGGGTGATGGCCTGTACCGTTATGATAGTAATTACCGGACCTTACCGCTAAACATCAAAGGCATCGATGAAAAAAAAGGCCCATATATCTGGAGTATGACGCTGTCGCCCGACAGCAATATTGTTTGGATGAGTGCACAACCCGGTATCTGGGCGTACAATCAAACAACCAATACGGCCACCTTTTATGATCCCGCATTACTGAAAGGAAGAACACTCAGACAGATAGCTTCTGACAAATACGGGAACCTGTGGATAGGCACACAAAGCCTGGGTATTTATAAATGGACCGCCGAAAAGGGACGAAAGAATTTTGATGATGGGCTGAAACCTTTTCCGGCAATACCGCCGGGTCAAATACCAAAAATATTTGTCGCTAAAAACGGATATGTATGGGTGACCACGTCCAACACCGGTATCTATGCAATAGATCCTGCCACCGATAAAGTCGTCTATCATATGGGTACAGAGGAGCCGCCGGAGAGAAAGATCGGCCGCAACCAGGTGACGTCGGTGATTCAATACGATGATTCAACCATTGTATTTATTACCAATACACTTTACTTTTTCAATACTAAAAAAGGAAAGATCGTCAAGACGATCAGCTTGCCGGAATCTACTACCGGCAATATCTCTGCTATAGAAAGCGACCTCAACGGTTATATCTGGATATCTATGACCAATGGCATTTACCGTGTTAATCCGCGCAATGAAATTTTTATTCATTTTGACAGGTTGGATGGAATAGCGAATGATCATTTTATAGCCGCGGCTTCTTTCAGAACACCGATGGGGCGGATCATTTTTGGCGCCGACAACCAAATGGTCATCTTTGATCCATTGAAGGTAACGATCAATGACCCGGCGCCGGATATCAGGATCACCGGTCTTAAACTAATGAACCAGCCACTGATGGTGGATTCCTTATTGAAAAAAGATCGCATCGAGCTAAACCCTGAAAGCAATTCGATTGTCATTGAATTTTCGGGGCTGGCTTATGCCCGTGCCTACATAACGAAATATAAACTGGAAGGCCTTGACAAAGATTGGATCATCGCTGATAATACGAACCAGGCTGTTTATTCTTATTTGCCACCCGGCAATTACACCTTTTTGATAAGAAGTGAAGATGCGGAAGGCAACTCTTCGAAAAACATTACAAAGCTTGTCATTAAAGTTAAGCCGCCCTTCTGGAAAACCTGGTGGTTCTTAGGGTTGGTGGCCTTTGCCGCCG
>JANOCH010000627.1:0-2067 GCA_031412015.1 Chitinophagaceae bacterium | reverse complement strand
CAACCGCCGTTTCGATGTTCGCCTCCGGTTTCCTATTGTTCATAAGCCTTCTCTTACGATAGCTGCCGGCCTTAAATATTCCCAGGAAGAATTTAGTTTTAGCGATGACCAACCGGCGAATTATTCGTTTTATCAAGATTTGGAAGACCGCCCATTAAAAAGTGCAGGCATTCACTTCTATCTGGTGAAGCCGACCAAAAACAAAAAGTATTTTATACTCCGTACCAGCTTTGATCTGAATGGTGACTACGGTTCAGATAAGTTTGGCAAAAGTGAATTCCTGAAATTTTCCATTACCCCACTTATTGGCTGGAAACAAAATGAGAATCTGTCCTATGCCCTTGGTTTTACTTACGGATATAGCTTTGGCGTGCCACTGATAGTGCCGGTGTTTTCTTACAACAAAAACTTCAATTGCAACTTCGGAATAGAAAGCGTACTGCCCCTCAGTCTTAAGCTTCGCTATACAAAAAATGAAAAGAACTATTGGTACGGTGGGCTGGAACTGGGCGGCGCTTCTTATCGCCTGGATAATGAAGGGACGGTATTCAGTAATTACAATAAGCTTCATTTATTTCGCTCCGAGCTACGCTATACGCTTAATTACGAAAGGGAGATCCACGATTGGTTATGGTTTGGTATTGAAGCCGGCTACCGGCAAAACCTACGTTTCAACCTGACCAATGGACCCAGGGGCAGAGCGGATGTCATTATCAGCAATAAGTTGATGGATGCTCCGGTTGTCAACGCCAGTATTTTTGTTGTACCTCCCAGGTTTTTCCTGAAAAAGAAAAAAGAATAGACCAAATTGTTTTCCGGAGATAAATTCGTAGGCCATCATCAATCCCCGGGCTCTATCAGCGAAATGATAGCGGCAAAAGAATGTTCATCTTTTTCTATCACCACACCGGGTTGCTCCAGCATCCGGTAACGTGCATTGATATTTTGCAAACCAATACCGGTTGATTCAACATGACCCTCTCTCTTTAAAAGGTTGTTGCGAACAGCCAGTTTGTTGCCCGGTGCGGTCATCAATTCTATATGCAGCGGAAAGTCTTTTTGAAGCCGGTTGTGTTTGACTGCATTTTCCACCAGCAGTTGAAGGGTAAGCGGAGGTATCAGCAGGTCTTCGTGTGTTTTGTTAATTTGAATGTCCATGCTGATGGCTTTCCCATATCTTGTTTGCAGTAGATTGTAATAAGATCTTATAAAATCCAGTTCCTGTGATAAAGTGGTCAGGTCGGTTTCATTATTCCGCAGCAGGTAACGAAATACTTTAGTGAGTTCATCCAGGAAGTCCTGAGCGGACTCAGGATCTTCGCTGATCAGCGAGGACAGCGAATTGAGATTATTAAATAAAAAATGTGGGTTTACAATTCCTTTTAATTGCTGGAGTTCCGCTTTTAATTTTTCTTTTTCCAGTCTCTCCCTTTCATTTTCAGCATGGCGTAGTTGGGCAAAGTGGTAGATGATCTCGTAAGCGATCAACAGGACAGGGAAAATAAACAGGGAACTTAATACCGCAAATCCCAATACGCCTCCCATGAAAAAGCTGCGATGATTCAAAGTGATGCTGGAGCCATCGAAAATTGTCCAGTCAACTAAACCGGTTTTTACAAAATAGGATAACAAAACGGCGGCAGTCATTATCAAAACGATCCAGCAAATCCCGGCAAAAAAAGTTAATACTATTCTTTTGAACCCGCTGAACCGGCGACGGCCATTGTAAATAATATAGCGACTCCCTTCACTTATCAATGCTATGGCGGCAATGGTAATAAGAATGCGGGCGATTTTTATCATATCCTGCGTTAATCCCATAACATACACTGCCACCAGGGACGGCAACAGCACGACAAGTATGCGAAACCATTTATCTTTTACCGTAAGCAAAGCGCAGTAGTTTAAAACAACAGGGTATATAAATTAAAAGGCACCTGGGATGGTGAAAAAAGCAAATTATTCAATATTACCCGAAAAATAATGAATGAATTGTATATTATGATTCATGAATTGTCATCAACCCCCGGTATCTGGTTTTGCCCATGGCGGCGGACACATCACCGG
>JANOCH010000626.1:0-5601 GCA_031412015.1 Chitinophagaceae bacterium | reverse complement strand
ACCTATTTTGGCATCACCCCTTTTATCGAACACTGGTCTGTCCGTTGGTTTATTCCCCGCATCTTTCGCTCGGCCAATACCGAAAAAGTGCATCACAAAGAAGAATTGGAAAAAATGCTCCCTTACTGGAAGAATATCCGTGTTCCTGTTTCTTACCTCCAGGGCGCTGATGACGATATCGTAGATACTTCCAATGCCGGCTTTGCAAGACAACATTTGATCAATGCGGCCTCACTTGACATAAAATTCTTAAAAGGAAGAAAACATTTGCTAGCTCAATATGAATGGAAAGCTATCAGGCAAGCCATACTGGATGTTTATGATAAAACGAAGAGGAAATAACACGGCTTAATAATATTTAATTTCATTAAATATCTAACCAACCAGTTCATTAAAGTCAACCCGGCAAAAAGAATCAACTTTGATGATATTACAGCTTATCAAACTGCGACAGGTTCAGTTTGGGATCCAGTTGCGGTGACGCAAGCATATCCTCCCAACTCATTTCCTTGCCTGATGCAGCAGCCTCTCTACCTAAAATAGCCGTAAGCGTTGAATTGGCACCTGAAGCTGTTTCATTAAGGTGATTGCCTGTTTCTATACTATTGATAAACACTTTCTCCTTGTTAGCATCCGCATCATACAATGAGGAGAGAAATACACCTGAAGCCTGTTGCTGTGGCGTAAGTTCGCTGGCGGACCTGGCTATTCCCGAATCCCATTTATTATCACCATTGATATACACACCTCCGCTATAATGCGCTTCGGCCATTCCTTTGGTACCGATAAATCTGCAGCAAACATCACCAAAGCTGGGACCCAGTTGTGTTGAATGAAAACTCACATTGATACCGGGATACTGGTACAGCACCTGGTAGTTATTCCATGCATCGCCAATGCCCGGTCCACCCTTATCTCCGCCGGTACCGGTGGCCTTGGAGGGATTAGCTTTAAGCGTCCAGTTACATACATCCAGCATATGAATACCCTGGTCTAATAATATGCCACCGGATAATGCATGGAAATGATAATGATTACGGATGCGGAATTCATCGTCAATGACATTCTTGTAGTCATGTATTTTAGTACCGGAAGAAAAATAATACAGTTGTGCATTGATGATTTCGCCGATATCGGCCCGTTGAATTCTCTTCACCATTTCAACATATGGCGTAGCAAACCTGATCTGGAAACCGATCACCACACTTAGTTTTCCATTTAATCCTTCGCCCACCCTTTGAATTCTTTTACATCCTGCGGCATCCGTCGCTACCGGTTTTTCGCAATACACATGTTTGCCAGCCGATACGGCGGCCTCCATAAAAGTTGGATGGGTGTAGGCCGGCGAAGAGATCAGCACCGCATCAATATCTTTTAAAGCAAGAAGTTTCAAATAAGCTTTTGAACCCTGGAAAATATTGGCAGCGGCAATTGAAGGAAATCCTTTCGCGATATTTAACTCATTTAATTTAGGCGCTATTGTTTTCAATTTATCGTCAAACAGATCTGCCATCGCGATAATATTGATATTGGTATGTTTCGACATGGAAGAGATAACGGCCGTTCCCCGGTTGCCACATCCGATGATCCCTATCCTGATGGCTGAATTGGCTTTTGATCCAAAAACAATTCCCGGTTTTAAAATGATGGCCGCAGAAATGGCCGCGGTGTTTTTGATAAAGGAGATACGTTTCATATAGCAATGGTTTTGTTGGAAAATTCGATTTGCCCCAAAAGACTTGGCTAATATCGGAATTCGATACAAATGTATAAAGAGATGGCCGTAGCCGTACTTAAATATTATTGTTTGTTCGACGGATACCAGTTACTGACAATTACCACAGCATCTCGTAAATGGAATTTATGCTTCAAGTCATTCTATAAAAACCTGGTAGCGTATGGCGAAAACTAAGCTGGCTATTTATCAATAGAAGCCCTGCGGGAACGGGAATTCTCTTCATTTTTCCTGGAGGCAATTTCCTCCTGTAATAGTTTGATCGCTTTGTCGCATTCAATGTTTCACCATCAGTAAGCTCCCTTCCATATGCCGGGGATTGTGCCGCCACCATTACAAGCAAGACACTTGTTTCTATTTTTTTGAAGTCGTGCATAACACTGCAAGGCAATAGTCATGCTTAACTTACTGAGTAGCCCATAACCGCAACTATTAGATTAAATGAGGGGCTAACTTGCGCTAAAAGAGAGATTTTAACATTTGGTGGGGCTGAATACAACCCTATAAAGCTGTTTTTGACACAGCATTTTTATTTCGATCATTGTATAATCTGTCCGCTATGAAGGCTGCATCTTCCAGTATCCCAAAAAGGATAGTTGATTTGCGACTCCGCATCCAGGGGTGACCCAGAAAATAAAGACCGGGAATCACCGACACTCCATCGTGATGTATCAATTTTCCTTTGTCATCAAGTACAGGCAGCCTTATATAACTGTGATCCGCATCGAAGCCCGTGGACCATATTATCGAACTGATATTATTTTCCTTCCAGTTTAAACAGGTGATGGAACTGGCGCAGGTGGCTTCTGTATCCGGTACATCATTTTCATCATAATGAGGAGCAGGCGCCACCAGTTGATTTTCGAAAATATAATCATCGATCCTCTTTTTTAATTTCAAAGAAAACTCGTCGGCAAATTTTACATGCGTCGCCGCATTGGGTTGAAAAAACGCATTGCTTTTATCCGCATTATTCATTTTCCCCAAAATAACAGCGCCCTTCTTTGCCAGGGATTGCAGGCTCACCGTATCTCGTCCGCTACCCGTTCCGGCCACTTGCGGATTTCTTGACTCCAGCATTTGAGCATCCGTTACCTCGTCGGCTCTTATGTCATAAGATTTGGTATCGATCAACCAATAAAAAATATCTTTCCCGCGATACCACCTTGGAATACGGGCCACCTTGCTGGTCGAGAGATAAACCTTTTTCCCCGAAGCCAACAGGTCTTCCGCTATCTGTACGCCGGATTGCGCACTACCTGCTACTAACACAGAGCCTTCAGGTAACTGGCCGGCATTTCGATATTCACTAGTATGCAATTGTTTTATTTCCGGTGAAATATCTTTCGAGAAAGGAGGAATTTTGATTTCATTCGCCGACCCTGACGCGATCACGATCTGCCTGCAGCAATAATTTTTGACAAGATTATTTGACAGCACTGCCACCTCAAAATATTCCCCTGCTTTCTCAATAGCAACCACTTTGGAATTTTCCCGGACCGGCAACTGGCAGGACGAAACATATCGCTCAAGGGAAGAAACAAAACCCGGCGCCCCCGGAAATAGTTCCGCGATCTCGTCCTCACAGCCCATACCCGGCAGCACGTTTAACCGGTTAGTTGAATTCAGCCGGAAGGAATCCCATCGTTGCGAACGCCATGATTCACCGATCTTTCCCCGTTCAAAGACACCATAACTCAGCCCAAATTTTTTAAGGTGATAGCTGGCGGACAATCCGGCAAAACCGGCTCCAACCACAATGACATCTAAAACTGCTTCCTTCATAAAAGCCTGACCAGTACAATAATGACTGGTCAATAAATTTACGAAACTGTTTGTTGTTCGAACCGGTCCCGATAGCTATCGGGATAGCAAATCGGCGAAATTACGGCCAAAGAATGGCGGCGTTCGGCGGTATTTCGGGAATAAAGTTGGCGCATAACGGGAATTTACACTTGCATTATTTATCTATTTCTAATAATTTGTGTGTTGCAAATCCAGCCATTGCAAACCATATCTATGAAAAGCTACTCCATACAACAGGAAGAAAACCACCCGGCGGGCGAATCAACTACGGCAATGACAGATACCCCCGTAAAAAAATGGAAGACCTTCCTGGCCACCTTAGCTTTAATAGGTGCAGCATTTCTGATCATCAAATTGCAACAAACAGAAGGCACTCAATCAGCATTGCAAACCGTTACTACCACCGCGAAAGATATTGCACCTGCTACGCAGAAAACAAAAGAAGAGGTTAGAAAAAAAGAACCCGTCAATCCAGCCAGTTATTTAAAAGCGACGATGAGCTGGCGCAAAAAACTGATCGGGGGAACAGTATTAGAGGGTACATTACATAATTCAGCTACTTCGGTCAACTTAAAAGACCCTGTATTGCTGGTAACCTGGCTATCAAAAACAAATACCGTCGTAGGCACCAACCGGTTTCCCTTGGATGAATATGTCGCCGCTGGAAAAACCATTTCCTATAAGCTTAAAGTGAAAGCCCCTTCCAAAATATCCGACATCATGATTTCAGTTGAAAATGCCACTATCGTTAAATAAAAAAAGCCGGAGAAATCCTCTTTATTAAAACGAGCTGCGAAACCGGTCAACAATACTTATCATAAAAAATATACCCGGTAGATTTTAACGGAACGGGTTTTGTATATTCAAAATAAAAAATGCTTTTCCCAATTGGTGATGACAACAATGACAGACATACGACTCCCTTCATCAACTATGCGTTGATACTGCTAAATATTTTTGTTTTTGTCTACTGGCAGGAACTTGGTCGAAATATCTCTTTCACTTTCGCCTGGTCCACCGTACCCGCTGAAATACTTTCCGGGAAAGATATAATAACAAGCGGCTCCAGTGAAACCCCCGGTCTGCAACCCACTCCCGTTTCGGTTTATTTAACCCTTTTTACTTCTATGTTCATGCATGGTGGAATTGCCCATATTGCGGGAAACATGTTATTTCTGTGGATTTTTGGCGACAACCTGGAAAATGCGATGGGCCACCGGAGATATTTATTTTTTTATTTATTGTGTGGCATACTGGCGGGATTAAGCCATGTAATAGGCTCCTCTTATCTCAATCAAAATACCCTGGTGCCCAGCCTTGGCGCATCCGGCGCTATTTCCGGGGTACTGGCCGGGTATATGCTCTTATTTCCACGGCGGGGCGTACATGTTTGGGTGTTGTTTGGCACCATGACCTTACCAGCCGTGGTGGTAGTTGGCCTTTGGTTTGTATTTCAGGTTATCAATGGCATGGGCATGCTGGGGGGAGAAGAATCATCGGGAGGTATTGCTTATGCAGCTCACATTGGTGGTTTTATAGCAGGTTTTTTACTGGTAAAATTGTTTGTACGAAAAACGCCGGTCGTTGTACAGAAAAGAAAGTCACTATGGTAAAATTTTAAATACTCTTTATGCAAACAAAAAAAGATAACAAACCCACGGAAAAAAAAGATGGTGTTTTAAAACCCGATCCTGAAACATTGCATACAACTGATCCGCAGGAAAAAATGGAAGGACCAATATCTTCCATCGTTCAGAATATTAAGGAAGAAGCGGAGGAAGATGATAATAAAGTAAAGAATGACAAGAAGTAATTTTTTTTATTGTTAGTGCGCTAACAAGGGATGCCAGGGTTTGCAACCGTGGCATCCCTTGTAGAGGCATCCTTCAATGAGCATTATTTACCAGACATGATCTCCTTCACCAGTGATTTCATTTTTTGCAATCCTGTACTGGCTACTACTGAAGCATCCTGGGCCCAGTACGTTTTATTAAAAAGTTCGAGCGACAATACTTTGGTTTCTCCCATAGCCTGCAAATCCAGCAACACCTGCCGTATTG
>JANOCH010000625.1:0-2239 GCA_031412015.1 Chitinophagaceae bacterium | reverse complement strand
ATGTGGTAAACAAAGACTACCTTACTGAATGTCGCCGTATCGGCAATTCCTCCTTATACAGCGTTTGTTGAAAATCTTACCACGACCAGGATACTAAAAAAAAGCGAGGCAACGCCATGTGTTTTTCAGCAGGAGCGAGTTTTGGCGCCAGTGCTGTGCTAAGTTTAATAGGCACGGCCGCGATAATAAAATCCAGAACGATACCGCAGAGGTTATTTGCAGCCATTCCTTTTATTTTTTCTATACAGCAATTAGCGGAGGGAATGCTATGGCTGTCATTCACCAATGCAGGTCTTGAAGCAGGTCAGCCCTTTTTCACTTACACTTTTCTTGTATTCGCCATGATGCTTTGGCCGGTGTGGATACCGCTTACTATTCGCCTGATGGAAAAAGATAGCCGGCGCAAAAGGAGCTTAAATGTATTGCTTGGAATAGGGGTGCTTGTAGCGATAGGTGTTGGCTGTGTGCTGTTCCTTTACAACGTGCAGGCAATATCTACTCATCATCATATTCATTACAAGATAGATTTTCCGGGTCGAAAGAGAAGCCTTATAGTGCCTTTTAGTTTGCTTTATTTCATTGCTACCATCCTTGCTCCTTTTATTTCCGGCATTAAAAGAATGAAGTGGCTGGGGTTTGGTTTTTTAACCTCTTACCTGTTCGCCATTATCTTTTATAGTGGCTTTGTTGTTTCAGTGTGGTGTTATTTTGCCGCTATCCTGAGCATCGTCGTTATTTGGATACTATCGGGTGAACGGAAATCAGGGCTTTAGTTTTTCAACCCCGTTATGATTTCATACCGAGGTTCGGAACAATATGGCAAGGCGCCGGTGATAGGAAATTTTTCCCATACTATAGTTCTTTTTTACCGGTTGCACTTTCCACCCGTTCCCTTTAAGTCTTGACAACAAGTAGCCGGAAAAGTTAAGTAACAAAGCCGCGAATGTGTGAATCATGTAACTTATTTGAAAAATTGTATAACGGTTTCAAACCTAAAGCATCTCATCTTTATAAAGTAATCAACATAGTTCACAGTGGCAATGTCACTGTTATTGAAGGGATGTATACGTTAAACTAAAAAATAAAAAAATGAGAGTAAAACATTTTCTGCAAATCGTATCATTTGTTATACTTGCTGCGATAGCTTTGCCGGCCAATTCTGCCAGTTTGGATCCAGGTTCTTCGCCGTCCAACAGCACTCCCAATACGGAAGAGGTAAGGATCCAGGGATTGATTCACCGGTTGGAAGATATTAAGGGAATAAACAAATCAGAATTGACCCGGCTGGAAAAGAAAAGTCTCCGGAAAGAAGTGAAAGGGATCAAAAAAGAATTGAAAGCTGCTGGTAAAGGCGTTTATCTTTCTGTTGGAGCGATCATCATTATTATTTTGTTGCTGATACTTATTCTATAGTAGTTGTTCTCGTTTTATACAACGTTAATATGGCGTGCCTAATCCCGGGAAGTTAGTTAATGTTCGTATCGGGCGTTGCCGGTACCGGGTATTTCCTAAGGCCATAAGTCAAAAAAAGAAATGGCCTATTACTGAAAAATAATTGGTAAGATTTCCTGTAATTGTCTACCGGTAAAGGTTTGCCCGAAGCTTAGTGAAATCGTTTTCCCTAAGCTTTTTTTATAAATTGATTATTCAAAAATCTATTCGTTCGTTAAAATAACCTTCAGCGCCTTTTCACGGTCGGCATGTTGAAAGGTATCATAGGCCCGGATGATATCACCGAACTTAAAGTGATGTGTAATTAATTGCCGGGGATCTATTTTTTTTGATTGAACCGTTCTTAAGAGCAGGGGTGTGGTAATGGTATCTACCAGACGGGTGGTGATGGAGATATTTTGTGACCATAACGATTCCAGGTGAAGCACCACACTTTTGCCATGCACTCCGATGTTGGCAATGTGTCCACCCGGAGCGATTATGGATTGACACAGTTCGAAGGTTTCAGCAATACCAACCGCCTCAATGGCCGTATCAACACCTATTTGTCCTGTTAGTTCTTTTACTCGTTGCACTGCATCTTCTTTACTGCTATTGATAGTTTCGTTAGCCCCGAATGTTTTTGAAACAGCCAGGCGGTTATCGTCAATATCAATCATAATTATTGCTGACGGAGAATAAAATTGCGCGGTAAGCAAAGCGGCCAGGCCAATTGGCCCTGCGCCAACGATGGCTACCGTATCTCCGGGCTTAACCTGTCCGTTTAATACACCGCATTCGAAGCCGG
>JANOCH010000624.1:0-2807 GCA_031412015.1 Chitinophagaceae bacterium | reverse complement strand
TTATGGTTTGCCATTTTTTTTATGCCTGATGATTTCAATGCAGGTTTTATCACAGGCTGAAAAATTTGACATAGCCACTTATACTCCGCCAAAAGGTTTTAAGAAGGACAGCAAGGCTGGTGTAGTGAATTATACAAATGTAAATATGAGCAACGGTGGCTTTTGTGTAATCGCCATGTTTGCCAGCACTACCAGCACAGGCGATGCCGAAAAAGATTTTGCAAAAGGATGGAACGAATTGGTGGTGACACCTTACAAAGCAGAAGCCAATCCAAAGACAGAAAAACAAACAACCGCGGAAGGATGGGATGTAGTAACTGCCGCCGCGCCAATAAAATTAGACGGCAATGATCTGTATATTATTCTAACGGTGGCAAGTGGATTTGGAAAAACAATGAGCATAAGAACATCGCTGAATGATCCATCTTATACAGCACAGGTAGATGCTTTATTTGAAACAATGGAATTAGATAAAACAAACACAGCAACCGTGAGTAACAATAGTACTGCTACATCACCGGCAAGCAGCGGCACTGGAAAATTTGGAATGATGATGTACACTGCACCCACCGGTTGGAGCCACCAGTCATTTCCAGATGGCGTTGTATTCAAACCTTTAGACTTACCTGGCGACGAACACCTGGCCATGCAGATAATGCAACCGCTAAATTTCTCTGGCAGTTTGGAGCAGGCTCTTCAGCAAAGCTTTGATGAAGCCGCTGCCATGTACAATGGAACAAAGATGAATTATATAGGAGAAGGTAATTATAAAAAAGAGCAGGCAAAAACATCATTCCAGGGCTGGAAGTATATCCGATGCAACGGCGGTGTACGCATCGGCAATACCGATTACCCCCCGGAATATGGCCTCGATTTATTTGTGATTAAAATTAACAACCGCTTTGAACGGGTGGCTATTTTAAAATCAAGAAAAATAAACAGGAGTTGTAGCATGTCCTCCTTTTATGCTGATGACAGGATTCAATATGCAAATGCAATTAATGAGTTTTTATTTCACCTGCGGTTTACTGACGGGCCACAACCACTCCTCACGGAATCTAAGAGTATTGAAGGCGGCGGTGTTAAAGGAGTATGGCAGGGCATTTCCATGCAAACATCTGCATCATCCGGTATCCGGTACAATGTTTATACACCCGTTTTCTTATCCAATGGGCAGGCCTACTTTGGTACTAAGTTTCCATCCGGGGGATTAGAAGGATTGGATACACGGATACCACCGGAAATAAACCGGAGGGATTGGGGAACTTATACCTTCAGCAATGGAAGAGGTGTTTTGAAAATGCCTTATGCCAATATTCCGTTGCGGATGGAAGGAAATACACTTATTATCACTGCCAACCAGACTGACCATAAGTTTTATTCACTTCCCCCGGTAGATGGTGCAAGATTAAATGGCACTTACGTCATGAGCGAGGCCTATGGAAAAATCCCTGTCATCAGTTTTACGGCTGATGGACGATTTACTGATAACGGGGCTCTAAGAGTTTTGTATCATGAATACAATGATTGCATCAACCCGGCGCTTAATCCCGGTTCAGGCTCGTATGAAGTAAAAGATTATACCATCACCTTCAATTATAGCGATGGAAGAAAAATAAAAATTGCTTTTCTCGGAACAGAGTATGATATAAAAAATCAAAGCCCGGCCTTATTGCGGATGAGTAATAATGAAGACCCTCTGAATAAACAATAATAATTAAAATCAAAAAAAGTTTATGAAAAAAATATTTGTTTTTGGTTTCTTATTTTTTTCAGTAGCGGCAACAGCACAAAATGATGCCGCAGACGATTCTGTTGCCACACCCCTTATTACCGCAGTGGGTAAGCCCCTGGGAAGAAAAACAGAAATTAAAATAAACAAAGATGGGGGCAGCCTGAAATCATCGGATGGAATGGCAGAATTAATCTTTCCTGCCGGAGCTGTTTCAAAAAAGACTGACGTCAGCATTCAGCCCATTACTAATTTAATGACCAATGGCAATGGCATGGCCTATCGCTTCGAACCGTCAGGCATTCGGTTTCAAAAACCAGTACAAGTAATTTTTCATTACGACGAAGAAGAAATAAAAGACAGCATGCAATTATTATTGGGTATTGCCATGCAGGATACTAAAGGACAATGGCTTAGTCTGAATAAATTTGACCTGGATACAGTAGTAAAAACAATCAGCGGTAGTATTAATCACTTTAGTGATTGGTCAAGTTTCTCAGAACTAAGGATAGATCCCGGATATGCAAGAGTTAAAAGAAATAAAACAAAGGGATTGGAAATTACAAATGTTTCCGCGTCCCCTGCAGGCCCAGGCGATGATGATATACTTACTCCTCTAAGAAGCAAAAAAATTCGGGGGAGGGCAATCTGGCATGCAAATGAAATCCTCAAGGGGAATAGCGTTGTGGGTACAGTCTCAGCCTCTGCCCGGACGATTGCCAGATACAAAGCCCCTGCGCAGGTCCCTGTTAATAACCCCGTCGCTGTAACAGCAACCTTGCTCGGCTTTGTTTACAAAACCAGAATCAATGGGCAGGTTATAACTTTCGAAGATCTGAAATTAGTAAGCAATATTCTTGTCTATGATGACGCCTATGAAGTGACCATGATAACCGAAATACAGGATCCAACCGGCACTTGTCTTGGCGGTACAACTTATAGGGATACCGGGAGCTTTGTGGTATCTCTGAACGGTAGGGAAGCAAGAGTAATTGAAAAAGTCAATAAAAATATATCCGCTTCACTGAATTATTCCGGGGGCCGTTGCTGGAATTACCGGATTTTAAAAACCGGC
>JANOCH010000623.1:0-2663 GCA_031412015.1 Chitinophagaceae bacterium | reverse complement strand
AATTCAAAATTCTGATAATGTACATTATCATCTCCCGTGCCATGAATAATCATCAGGTTGCCTTCTAATTTACCGGCATGTGTCAATGGCGACCCATCCCGGTATCCTGCAACATTATCAGCGGGCAAACCCATATAGCGTTCCTGGTAAATATTATCATACAACGTTTGCAGGGCAACAAAAGAAACAGCAATACCGGCTTTATAAACATCGGCATGGCGGAACAAACCATGCAAACTCATTTGTCCGCCACCACTCCAGCCCCAGATGCCGACTCGTTTCTCATCAACAAAAGAGTAAGTTGAAATGATTTTTTTAGCAGCCATCGCCTGGTCATCTGCAGCCAGCAAACCAATCTGGCGGTAAATGCATTTTCTAAAATCGCGGCCACGGGGTACACGGGTGCCACGGTTATCAATGCTGATGACTATATAATCCAATTGGTTGCTCAGGTATTGATGCCAAAGATTATCGCCCGTGCCCCAATTGTCCTGAACAGTGGAACCCGCAGGCTCTCCGTAGACATGAACTAAAAGCGGATATTTTTTTTGAGGATCAAAGTTGATAGGCTTGATCATCCATGCATCAAGTACTACATCACCAATATCTACTTTAAAGAATTCTTTATTACGCAAACCCAGCTCACTCATTTTTGCTTTTAAAGCGGTATTGTCTTCGAGTAATTTTATTTCCCGGTGTGTCTTAAGATTGATCAATGAGATTCTTTTTGGCGTTGTTGCATTCTCAAAATTATGAATGGCATAGGTTGCATCGGCAGATATCTGGTAAGAATGCTGACCGGCCATCTTTGCCGGCGATACTCTTTCCGCTTCACCACTTCCATCTAATCTGGTTCGGTACAAATATCGTTGTGTAAAATTTTCAGGCGAAGCAATATAATATACAAAACCGCCAACAGTGTCAATACAGTTGATATTCACCACATCAAAATTTCCCCTGGTGATGAGGTTCATTTCTTTTCCATCACGGGATACTTTATACAAATGCATCCAGCCATCTTTTTCGCTGGTCCAGGTAAAAGATTTTGCATTATCCAGCCAAACAATATTATCATGTATGTCTAAAAAAGCATCATCCTTATCAGTAATAATATTTTTAAGCGCCATTGTTTTTGTATTGCCGACCCAAACGGTGTTGGTGTTTTGTAAGCGGTTTAATTGCTGTATCATTACTTCATCCGAGCCGGGTATATAATCCATCCTGGCTACATAATTATTACGGAGATCGCCGGGTAATGCAAACCATTTTGTTTTTCCACCCGCGGCAGAAATCACACCAACTTTGACGGCAGAATTTGCTGTGCCGACTTTCGGATAGGGTAAAGGAATTGTCTTTGAATAATTAGAATCAACATTGTTGATCATATAAAATGTTCCGACGCCCTTTGTATCCGATTGCCAGTAAGCGATATTTTTCCCATCGGGGCTCCAGCGAAAGCCATCCCGGCAGTCCAGTTCCTCTTCATACACCCAATCGAATGTACCGTTGATAATATTATCTCCGCCATCTTTTGTTAACTGGGTAATTCCACCAGTTGAAATGTCTTCTGCATAAATATTAAGTTTGCTTACATAAGCTATTTTCCCGCCATCGGGTGAAAATTTGGCAAACATGAGTGTAGCTTCCTCAAGCCCTTTGCCTAATTGTGTTAGCTTGCCATTAGCAAGATTCAACAACCAGTAATCGCCCCTTGAATTTTGCCGCCACACCTTACGGGTATTGGTAAAAATCAAAAGCTTGCTGTTATCGTTGCTCCAAATATAATTGGCAATAGATAAGGGTTTGCTGGTTCCTCCAGGTATCAATTGTTTAGCATTAACCAAAACTTTTCTTGCTCCGCTTTCTGCATCATACACAACAATTTCACTTCCTTTTACATCTGCATTATTCTCCACCGTAGAGTAACCCCTGTTATCTTTCATCCACCTGATTGGCCCAAACCCTTTTGCCTGGTATAAATTATTCGAGTAAATATCTTCCAAGGTTAATTTTTTATTTTGAGCAACACTGTTGCTGCCGCAAAAAACAGCCATGATAAAAACCAATCCAACTGAAAGTTTACGGTTCATATTGCAGATTTTATTGTTTCGCATACTCCTTCTTTTTTTACCCATGTATCTCCCGTAACGGGACTGATTCAAATAAATCCACCAACGGGTTGTTGGTAATTATTCAATTAGATAAACAGCGTCTTTCGCTGTTTCAAATTCAATTTTACGATCAGCTAGTTTTTTAAAAGTTACATTTTTGCCATTGCTGCTAATTTTCGCACCCGGTTTCAATTCAATCCGGCAAAACTCTCCTGCCTTTGATAAAATTTTAAGTTTTGCTACTTTTTTATTTTTCCAGATAAAATCCAGTTCAAAACCGCCTCTTGCACAAAGTCCTTTAAATTCACCATCGCTCCATTCATCTGGTAATGCAGGTAGCAATTTTATAAATCCGTCATGCGATTGCATCAGCATTTCCGTTACTGCGGCGGTAACCCCAAAGTTGCCATCCACCTGCAACGATCTACCGCATAATGCAAACATCGAAGTACAGCTCTGTTCTTTTAAATAGCCTTTATAAATATTAATAGCCCTGTTTCCATCTTTCAGCCTTGCCCACAAAGCCATTTTCCATGCTCTTGAAAAACCGGT
>JANOCH010000622.1:0-20170 GCA_031412015.1 Chitinophagaceae bacterium | reverse complement strand
ACGGTTTCGGTTAGTCCAAAATTAGAAATGATGTTCCGTTGTATCTTTATGCTCTGCTGCCGACGAAATTTAGCTTCGGCACGGACTTTTATCTAGGCTTCAAGACATACGAGGTCGAACGTCCTTTTCCGGTTTGTTCTAAAAAATAAAATCCTACATGAAGAAATTAGTGTTTGCCGCTGTTGCTTTACTGATAACGATCGTCGCTTTTTCGCAATCGACTTATGACGCAAAAGAGGCCTTTAATCCGCAATTTTACCCTTATCCAGGTAATGATTTCCGCAGTGCCAGTGGAGAACCTGGCCCTAAATACTGGCAGAACAAAGCCGACTACAAAATCAATTGCACGCTTGATACAAATAACCATGTCGTTGCAGGAGAAGCCGAGATATTTTACACCAATAATAGTCCCGATAACCTGAAGTTTTTGTGGTTGCAGTTGGATCAAAATATTTATAAAAAAGATTCCCGTGGCTCTGCTACGACAACCGAAGCGGGAGGCCGTTGGGCCAATGGTGGCTTTACGGATGGCGATGTGATCAAATCTGTATCGGTTGACTACAATGGAAAATCTTACCCTGCGAAGCCTCTTATAACAGATACCCGCATGCAGGTTTGGTTGCAGGAAGCATTGAAATCAAACGGAGGAAAGGTAAAGCTGGCCATCAAATTTGAATTCCAGGTGCCTGAGTATGGCACTGATCGGATGGGCAGGTTAAATACAAAAAAGGGTTGGGTATATGAAGTAGCACAATGGTTTCCCCGCCTTTGTGTGTATGATGATCTGCAGGGATGGAATGTACTTCCCTACGTTGGTGCCGGTGAGTTTTATCTTGAATACGGAGATATAGAATTTAACGTTACAGCTCCATCCGATATGATAGTGGTGGGTTCCGGTGAGTTGATCAATCCGCAGGATTGTTTTTCAGCTGACGAATTGAAAAAATATAACGAAGCAAAAAGCAGTGATAAAACAATCGTGATCCGAAGCGAAAAAGATATAGACAAGAATGCAGGATCCAGGAAAGGAAATTCCACCTGGAAGTTTAAAATTCAAAACACCAGGGATGTAGCCTGGGGTGCATCGAGAGCATTTATACTGGATGCCGCAAAAATAAATTTACCAGGTGGAAAAAAATCATTGGCCATCAGCGCCTATCCTGCCGAAAGCACGAAAGACAAAAGAGGAAATGACTGGCGTCGTTCCACCGAGATGGTGAAGGGATCTATTGAACATTATTCCGGTAAATGGTTTGAGTATCCTTACCCGGCCGCAGTAAATGTAGCAGGCATTGTAGGCGGTATGGAATATCCCGGTATTGTCTTTTGCAGTTACTCTTCTGTTGGCAGCGGTCTTTGGGGTGTTACTGATCATGAGTTTGGACACACCTGGTTTCCAATGGTCGTTGGAAGCAACGAACGAAAATATGCGTGGATGGACGAAGGTTTTAATACATTCATCAATGACCTTTCGACGGAGGCCTTCAATAAGGGAGAGTTCGCAGAAAAAAGTTTTCTGGAAAATCCAACCGCTCCTTTCATGGTAAAATTCACGTTTGGAGATCATATGGATGGTCTATACAATATTCCGGAAGTAATTCAACAGGATAATTTGGGAACAGCAGCATATAGCAAACCATCGCAAATGTTGCATCTGCTACGTGAAGTGGTAATGACACCGGAAAGATTTGACGCGGCCTTTAAAGAATATATCAACCGCTGGGCGTTTAAACACCCCACTCCCTGGGATTTTTTTCATACGATCGAAAATGTAGCCGGCGAGGACCTGAGCTGGTTCTGGAGAGCATGGGTACTAAATACATGGAGACTTGATCAATCCGTAAAAGGTATAAAGTATGTAAAAAATATTCCTGAAAACGGGGCCATGATCACACTGGAAAACTTAGAAAAAATGCCGATGCCGGTAACAGTGCTGATAAAAGAATCCAATGGTAAAGAACATAAACTCGACCTACCTGTCGAAATTTGGCAACGCGGACCTGAGTGGACCTTCAGTGTACCAACCACCAGTGAAATAAAAGAAGTGGTATTAGATCCGGACAAGAAACTGCCGGACTGGAACCGCGAGAATAACAAATTGAAAAAAGCTTTTTAATGAAGTTGACAAGTTGAATGGTTTACAAGGAATGAGTAACTTACCCTAAACTAATCAACTTTTTAACCTGTCAACTTACCCATGCGTCCCATCATCATCGGTTTTGGTCTATTGATCCTTTGCCTGCTTTTACTGTTTCGTATTGGCGAGGTCAATTTCATTAAAGGTGATGTAAAGCTGGAAGTGATCGTTGCGATCGCAGCCCTTATCTTTTTCTTAGTCGGTTTATTTTTTAATTATCATTCCCAAAAAAAGATCTCGCAGGTACAACCTCCATCTCCGGCTATTGCCGATACTCCGACCAGCGTTATTGACTACGAGCAAATAAAAAAACTAGGGCTTACCCAACGGGAACATGATGTGCTGGTAAAAATGGCCGAAGGGCTTAGCAACCAGGAGATCGGAACAGCTTTGTTTCTATCCGAAAGCACCATTAAAACCCATGTGTCCAATATACTTTTTAAACTTGATGCCAAACGCCGGACACAGGCCGTACAAATTGCAAAACAACTGAAGATCGTCCTCTAGAACATGAAGTTGGAGCGAAACCCTCCTTTAGAGGGAGGCTTTTCCTACTTTAGTATGAGAACTTTTGAAGAACCGCGAGCTAGCTTACACGAAAATTATCAATCATGAAGCAAGTTATTTTTCGCTATGGCCTTTATGCCGGCCTTGCCATCCTGGCTCTAACGGCTATTCACTTCTATGTTGTTTTGCCCAATGCGTCCTGGGAAACCTCGGAATTCGCCGGCTACCTCACGATGATCCTGTCCATGATATTTGTTTTCATGGGTATACGTTATTACCGTGATCATGTAAACAATGGCTTTCTGAGTTTTAAAGAAGGTTTAAAATTGGGAGCGATGATCGTGTTGATCCCGGCAATTTGTTTTGCCCTTTTTGATATTCTTTACACAGAAGTGCTGAACCCATCCTGGGGGGACGAATATTTTGGCTACTATGTTGAAAAAATAAAGGCTTCTACCCCGGCTGACAAGCTAGATGAAGAATTACAAAAGCTACAAAAAAACAAAGAATTGTTCAGCAACCCTCTCATTCAATTCTCACTAATGGCTGTTACTGTTTATGTTATCGGATTAATCGTGACCATAATTTCAGCGTTGACGCTTCGCCGCAATAAACCTGTAGTAGTCGCCTGATTCATAAGGCTTATTAGATCAAAAGCTTCAATTTAATAGTATGACGACTCAACAAATACTTAAAGAGCTGAAAGCAGCCGGCAAAGAAACTACAAAAAGTTTACTGCTAAAACACGGTGCTAAAGAACCCTTTTACGGGGTTCCGATAGAATACCTGAAAACGGTGCAAAAGAAGATTAAAGAAAACCGGCAACCAATCGCTTTGGAACTATTTGCTTCGGGTATCGGCGATGCTATGTATTTGGCAGGGTTGCTCGCCGATGGTTCAAAAATGACTAAAAAGGAGTTGGAAACCTGGGCCAGCAAAGCCGAATGGCCAATGATCAGTGAATATACTGTTGCCTGGGTGGCCTCGGAAAATGAAGCTGGATGGGAGCTGGGATTAAAATGGATCGATTCACCAAAAGCCAATGCGGCCAGTTCAGGTTGGTCAACGCTTAGCAGCATACTTTCAACCTGGCCGGATGAAAAGCTTGACATGGGTGCCATTAAAAAGCTGATACAACGGGTTCAAAAGGAAATTCATACAGCCTCTAACCGTGTCAGGTACTGCATGAACGGTTTTGTTATAAGTGCTGGCAGTTTTATAAAAGATCTCAAGAAAGAAGCAACAGAAGTTGGAAAGAAAATAGGCGAAGTGACTGTTGACATGAACGGGACCTATTGTAAAGTTCCTTACGCCCCCGATTATATAAAGAAAGTCGCTGATAAGGGATACATTGGAAAGAAACGGAAAACAGCTAAATGCTAAACTTACGGGTCTCTAATTTACACCAGTATGTTACAATACTTTTAGCAGTCCTTCAAATGACATTTGTTCCAATACCTGTCTTTGAGGGCTTTCGTTTTCCAATGTCCATTTAATAAGACGAATATCTCCATCAGCAATTTCGATACCGGTAATATCACCATCTACGAAGCAGCAACAACCACTGTTAAAATAAGAAGGTTTCATTGTCAGGTAATCAACCGATACTGCGGAGAATTCGATTTCTCTTTTGCGGATCTCTTTTTCGATTTCGGCGACCGCAGAAAGGTCATTGTTTAATTTAGCTTTTTGTAACTCTTTGTATAGTCTTTCAATATGCGTCAGTGAGGTGAACACCGGCTGGTGTGTATGTCCTGTTATTAAAAGAGTGTCTTTTTGTTGCGCCGACCATTCATACATGATCTCGTTATGCAGGGTTTTCTTCTCAGTATTATAAGCTGCGGTATTGGGATTGATCCGCAGATATGCTTGTAAAGGCGCCCATATCCTCGCGACGAAAAACTTACTGAACCAGTTACCATCACTTTGCGCATCACCCTGGTGACCATGGGTACAAAGGATGTGCAGAGGTTTGGTGTCAAGATTTAGTGACAATACTACTCCTTCATAAACTTTTACATCTTCCTTGTATATCGCTTCTAATTGCCACCAGGCAAAAGGATCATTGCCCCAATAGAGATCATGATTGCCCAGTATTTTTACAAAGGATTTTCTTTGAACAAATTTTTTCTCCGCTTCAAATGTTTTGGGATAGCTATCCTTAACTTTTCCCAAAGTATTTTCCCATAGCTCTTCGCTGTCGCCTAAACAAATAAAGCAGAACCCGTCCTTGTCATAATGATCCAATGCGGCGAGGTAGTTTGATTCTGCCAATACAAAATCATCAGCGCCATTTCTTCCGCCTTTATGCTGGTCAGAGAAAATGATGAACTTGCCGTGGTACTGTTCAAACGGTATGACTAACCCCTTTTTACCCGGATGATCAAGAATATCAGCATATAACTTATCCAATGCCTTAAATATTCTTTCCCGTTCAGGTCGTGAAGAAAATTTCTGCGTTGCCCACAGTACAGGTCTTAAAAATATATAACGAAGAAATCGGCGCATGAAGACGAATATCGTTGAAGTTCGCAGTTTGAGGTGTCCGGGAAGAGCCATACATTTTTACGTCATCGCTCTTACAATAATTGCTTCGTTATTAATACCTTTCAGCATTGAGGCCAACATCAAACATTGAACCCGATAGTCGCCGCGGTCAAACCTCAAATTTATTTCAAGGCAATCATACTTATTTCCACATTCACAAACTTGGGTAAAGCTGAAACCTGTACCGTTTCTCTTGCCGGAAAATCACCGTCAAAATATTTTCCATACACCTCATTGATCTCGCTAAACTGTTGCATATCGGTGATAAAAATAGTGGTCTTTACCACATGATTGAAGCCCATGCCCGCAGCGACAAGGATCGCTTTGAGATTTTGCATCGCCTGGTGGGTTTCATCCTGGATATCTCTTTTTTTCAACTCACCTGTGTGAGGGTCAATACAAATTTGACCTGATATATATAGCGTATCGCCCGCCAATATCGCCTGGTTATAAGGGCCTATCGGTTCAGGAGCGTTGGTCGTTTTTATAATTATTTTGTCCATACTATTTCTTTAAAAGATTGGCTGAGCGAATATAGCTTTATGCACTTTCTTTGCAAAAAATAGTATATGACCGTGCTATTGCTGGCAACCGCTGAACTAAAAGAAGAACTACTGGCTTACCCGGTGAGTGAGGAGATCGAAGTAAAATGGATAACCGATCCGGCAGATTTTGTCCCTGTTCATTCCATTGATGCCTGCATCGACCTGCTTTTTGAAAATACAAGCGAAAGGATCGCCTGGCTAATGAACCTGCAGGCTGCATTGATCATTATTAATTCCGTGGTGATTCCATTGAACCAGGTAAACGAAGATTTTGTTCGTATAAATGGATGGAATACCTTTTTAAAAAGACCTGTTGCGGAAGCCTCAATTATTAACACATCTTTACAACCACTAGCCGAACAATTGCTTTCCCACTTTGGCCGGACCATTGAATGGACGCCTGATATCGCAGGTTTTATAACACCAAGAGTGGTAGCTTCCATTATTAATGAAGCCTTTTTTGCGCTGGAAGAAAAAGTAAGTACAAAAGAAGAGATTGACACGGCCATGCGATTGGGAACCAATTACCCATTTGGCCCTTTTGAGTGGGGAAAAAAGATAGGCCTGCATAAAATTTATTCCTTACTTGCAATACTAAGCGGTGAGAAAATCCGGTATACGCCATCCTTATTACTAAAACAAACAGCTTTGGCATAATAATGGCAATTACATTAAATATTGATACAGCCATCAGCACAGCCTCCGTATGCCTGTCAAAGGAAGCCCATTCCCTGCAATTTGCACTGAATAGTAATCAGCAAGACCATGCTTCCTGGTTGCACATGGCTGTTAAGAAAGTTATTTCTGATGGCGGGTTGAGTGTTAAAGATCTTGAAGCAATTGCTGTTACGATCGGACCGGGTTCTTATACAGGATTGAGAGTTGGGTTATCTGCGGCCAAAGGATTGTGTTTTGCATTGGATATCCCGTTGATGGCTATTAATACGTTGGATGTCATGGCAGATGCGATTAAGGGTGAGGAAGCGGATTTTTACTGTCCTGTTATTGACGCCCGGCGAATGGAAGTATTTATGGCCGTTTATAACAGAAACATGGAAACGATCACGAATCCATGTGCGATGATAATTGAAGAGAATAGTTTTGATTCATTACTGGCGTCGGGTAAGATTATTTTTGCGGGAAATGGAAGTGAAAAAATCAGGAAACTAATTTGTCATCCGAATGCCATTTTTAGAAATTCAACCACTACAGCTGCTGATATGGTAAGATTATCTGCCAATAAATTCACGCAAAAAAAGTTTGCAGATACCGCTTATACCGAACCATTTTATATTAAAGAATTCTATTCTGCTGCCCGTTAATGAATTAGAATAATATTAAAGTTCTTAACAATTTTATTTTCAAAAAGCAACTATTCGTAGTTATTTTTGCAACTTACATTTAATCAGTTATTGCTATGAACAACTATATGTTAACATTAAATACGGCACCTGATAATGGTATCTCCTTAAAAGTTGATTTGCTGAGTGTAAAAAAGGCATCACTGATATTGAGAGCTATAAATCATAAGCTTCGTCAGCAGATCTTGAAGCTTATAGATGAGCAGGGAAAGATCACCGTAACAGAGATCTATGTAAAATTGAGACTGGAACAATCTGTTGCTTCTCAGCATCTCGCTATCCTTCGCAAAGCAGGCTTTGTAAAAACAGATCGCGATGGTAAATTCATTTATTATACCATCAATACGAATCGTATTGAAGAAATGAACAAATTTGTTGAATCGTTGTTGAATTGATCCGATTTTAGTTACCTGATTTAAAGGAAGCCAATGGCTTCCTTTTTTGTTTATAAAAAAGTATTTTTGCCTTTCAATTTTCTGCTATGTTTATTAAACAATTATATACAGGTTGCATCAGCGAAGCGGCTTATTATATTGAAAGCAATGGCGAAGCCGCTATCATCGACCCGGTTCGTGATATTGATGTTTACCTTGACCTGGCTACTGAACGAAAGGCTAAAATCAAATACATTTTTGAAACACATTTTCATGCGGATTTTGTTAGCGGACATGTAGACCTGGGTAAGGTTACCGATGCCCCTATTGTATATGGACCCGGCACCGTTACAAAATTTGCTGCGCAGATCGCTAAGGATGGTGAAAGGTTTGCGATCGGTAACCTGGTAATTGAGGTATTGCATACGCCCGGGCATACACTTGAATCAACCTGCTACTTACTAAAAGATGAGACAGGAAAAGACTATTGTGTGTTTACCGGTGACACCTTATTTGTGGGAGATGTGGGCCGTCCGGATCTTGCACAAAAAACAGATGGAATAACCACGGAAGATCTTGCAGGTATGATGTACGACAGCCTGCAAACAAAGATCGTCCCTTTAGCTAATGATGTAATTGTTTACCCAGCGCATGGACCCGGCAGTTCCTGTGGCAAAAATCTCGGGCCCGATACCGACAGCACCATCGGCGTAGAAAAGCAATTTAACTATGCATTAAAAGCGACAAGCCGCGAAGAGTTTATAAAACTGGTAACAGATGGCATACCACCGCCACCTCTTTATTTTCCGATCAATGCAAAGATCAATAAGGAAGGCTATGATAGCCTGGATGAAGTGCTGGAGCAGGGAATGAAAGCTTTATCTATTAAAGAATTTAAGAAACTGATGAATGATGATGTAGTGATTCTTGATACAAGAAATTCTTCCTTATTCCCCCAGGGATTTATTCCGGGTTCCATCAGTATTGGATTGGACGGAAGGTTCGCGGAATGGGCCGGTAGTTTATTACCGTTTGATTCTCCTCTTTTATTGGTAAGTGATCCGGGTAAGGAAAAAGAGAGCATCATAAGGTTGGCAAGAGTGGGTCTTGATAAAGTACAGGGCTACCTGGAAGGTGGGTATGAAACCTGGAAAAACAACGGTGAGCAATTAGACCTGATCATCGATATAGAAGCAGATGAATTGATGATGGATATTCCGTTTGATAAAAACCTGGTTGTACTCGATGTCCGCAAACCAGTGGAATATGCGGAGGGTCATTTAAGCGAAGCGATAAATCTGCCGCTAAGCGAAATGACCGATCCGGCCAGCATGGCAAATATTGATGACCGCCATAACGTTTATGTTCATTGCGCAGGTGGCTATAGAAGTGTAATTGCAGCGTCATTATTAAAACGCCAGGGAATTCATAACATTCGAAATATTGCAGGTGGTTGGGGAGAGATAAAAAAACAAGAAAAGGCGGAGATCGTAAAAGAAGCAAGTGTATTAAATTAAAACAGATCATTCCCGTTAAACAAGAGACGCTGTTTTGCAACGTCTCTTTTTATTTCAATATCTCGCTATAACCTTCCTTCCATTCGTGTCTCCATCTCCGGTGACTCCACAAATAATTGGAAGGGTTTTTCCGAATCGTTTCTTCCAATACATTTTTATAACGAAGGGTTAGTTCTTCAGGTGTATGCAAAGCTCCGTTTTCAGTAATAGGAATAACCTTAAACGAGTAATGGCCTCTTTTTGGTTTTTCAAATGCTACGAATACAACAGCGGTATTATTTTTAACAGCGCCTTTGCCGGGCCCTTTTACAAAAGGCGCCGGTTTTCCAAAAAAATTCATCCAATAAGCCGTAGCAGGATAACCGGGGTTCTGATCAGCCGCCAGCGCCAATATGTATTGCTTTGAGAAAACAGTATGCATTTTATTTTTGAAATCCTTGGCTGAAATAAGAATGGTGCCATAACGCTGCCTGAACTTAAAAGATATTCTGTCAAAAATCTGGTTGTTAACGGGCATGTAAATACCAACAAAAGGAGCTTTCAGATTTAATGCATATAAAAGCTGGGCGAATTCCCAATTGAACTGATGGCCCGCCATCATGTGTACATTCTTTCCTTTTTCAACCAGCTCATTAACATACTGGAAATCCGGTTGACTTCGACGTTCCAATTCCTTCTTGCTTATCGAGATCATTTTTATTGTTTCGACAATGGTATCCGTAAAATTCAGGTAGAACTGCTTCGCTATTTTCTTTCGTTCCTCTACCGTTTTTTCGGGAAAAGCGATCAGTAGATTACTGGCAACAAGTTCTTTCCGGTAACCCGTAACATGGTATAAAATAAAAAAAATGAAGTCTGAAAACAAGAACAACACTCTGAAAGGCAACAGTGAAAAAACATACAAAAAACCGTAAACTATATAATACATCAGTAATTTTTAAAGTACGAATTAAAGAACAATATTTTGTACCAGGTCACTCTTACCGGGATAATCTGTGTTAAAATGAAGACCGCGGCTTTCCTGGCGGAAGCTGGCGCCTTTTACGATCAGGTAGCCAACCGTAATTAGATTGCGCAGTTCCAGTAATTGTGGTGACAGAGACGAACTTTCATACAGTTTTTCCGTTTCTTCCCACAAAAGATCAAGACGACGCATTGCTCTTTTCAAGCGAATATCATTTCGGACTATTCCTACATAATCACTCATCACTTGTTGCAGTTCTTTTAAGCTTTGTGTGATAAGGATCATTTCTTTGGGCTCGCTTGTACCGGTTGCATTCCAATCAGGAACAGCGGCCCCCTCCCGATCTCCACCCAGGGAGGAGACTTGCCCGGATCCATCTACTTTGTCAATCACATCCAAATAGCAGCGATGTGCAAACACCATTGCTTCCAGCAGTGAATTACTTGCAAGTCGGTTAGCCCCATGTAGTCCAGTACTGGAACATTCGCCGCACACATATAAATTTTTTATGGAGGCTCTGCCCCATTCATCTGTCTTGATACCGCCACAGCTATAATGAGCAGCTGGTGCCACGGGGATCATGTGCTGTGTAATATCAATCCCAATGCTCAGGCATTTCTGGTAAATATTAGGGAAATGTTCTGTAAAATTTTCTTTACCGAAATGGCGGCAATCCAGCCAAACATGTTCCGTACCGGTTCTCTTCATTTCACTATCGATCGCTCTTGCTACGATATCTCTTGGCGCGAGGTCCTTCCTTTCATCATAACGCTCCATGAAAGCTTCGCCATCTTTGTTACGCAGTATACCACCGTCTCCACGAACAGCTTCGGTAATTAAAAAAGCCTGTCCTCTCAAACCTGGTTCATATAGTGCGGTAGGGTGAAATTGAATAAACTCCATATTTTCTATTCTTCCCTTTGCACGGTACACCATGGCTACTCCATCACCGGTAGCGATGGATGGATTTGTAGTGGTGCGATATACCTGTCCATTACCTCCAGTCGCCAGCAGGGTAAACTTCGACAGTATTTTTTCAATGCGATTTGTCTCAAGGTTCAATACATACACACCATAACATTCAATATCAGGAGCGGATTTAGTAACCAAATAACCGAGGTGATGTTGTGTAATAATATCTACTACAAAACAATGCTTGATGATCTCAATATTTGTTTGCCGGGCAACAGCATCCAGCAAGGCCCTTTCCATTTCCCATCCTGTTATATCCTTATGATGAATGATCCGGAATTCTGAATGGCCACCTTCTTTACCTAATTTGTAATCACCGTCCTTCTCCTTATCAAAACGGGCACCCCATTCAATGATCTCTCTTACCCTGTCCGGGCCTTCTTTTACAACAATCTCGACTACTTCCTTATTACATAAACCATCGCCTGCGATCAATGTATCCTCGATATGCTTTTCAAAACTATCTTTTTCAAGATCATTGACCACGGCCACACCGCCCTGCGCATACTTGGTATTTGTTTCGTCAGCAGCGGCCTTGGTCATCACCAATACTTTTTTATTGGGAAACTGTTGCGCTACTTTCAATGCATAGGTAAGCCCGGCTATACCCGTTCCGATCACCAGGAAATCAGTTTTTCGCATTTGTTTTATTTATGTGGCTCTTTCTTTTCTGTCCGCAAAACTATTCCTTATAATCTGAACTTATATAACGAATACCGCCTTCTGCAAGAAAAAGTTGTGCCAGCCCATAAGTTGACATAACAAAAAGGCCAGCCATCTCAAAAGGCTGATAAAATTTATTGAAGGCCAATAATGAATCGGAGACAACGAATAATATGGCGCCTGCCATCATCCACAACCCCGTAGTTTTATTTTTTATAAATAACATATGTATGGCCAATAAAAACATAAAACTGATCACTACGGCATAAATACGCACCGGCAATTTCATATCACCCAGGTAAGGAGAAAGTATGGCAACAACAATAGCATAATAAAGTGCCACGATCAGCAATAAATACCAACGGCTTTTCACCATCTCCTTTATTCTCACGAAATGGAAAAATATAATATAGAAGATATGTGCGACCAGAAAGGAGGAAAGACCCAATAAAAAGAAAAGTGGATCTTCCAGGTGAAACATCAGCAGCATATCGCCCAGCCACGAAAAGAATAATGCGAAAATGATCCATTTTTTCAAACTGTTGCGGATATACCTCAACTGCAAAACAAACCAGGCTATCAGCCAGATAATGATCAATGGCTTAATAAAATATTCTGCTATTTTATACTGTCCCTGGACAGCTACCAGGTCAGCAACAAGAATGATAAAAAAGATAATGATCCGGTACCGTTTGCTCATTGGCTGGCGCAATTTGTCTTTTACAGATTATTTATAGCTGAAAATAAAAACCAGGATCATTTTCAAAGGAAGTCAGTTAATAAAAAATTTATGGCGCCACCCAGGCATCACTTTCTTTGAGCAGGTTGATCAGCTCTTCCACCGCTACCTCGCTGTTCACATTCCGCTTCATCACGTCCTTTCCTTTATACAAGGTGATCTTTCCCGGACCGCTGCCAACATAACCAAAGTCAGCGTCCGCCATTTCGCCCGGGCCATTCACAATACATCCCATAATAGCGATCTTCACGCCTTTAAGATGATTGGTAACAGATCGGATCTTAGCGGTAGTTTCCTGCAGATCAAACAAGGTGCGTCCGCAACTGGGACAGGATATATATTCTGTTTTCGATATCCTTGTTCTTGTGGCCTGCAAAATACTGAAGGCGGTGTTGTTTATAAATTGCTCGGTGGTTTGGTTGGTCAAATAATTTCTTCCCGATGCATTCACCTGCTCAAGGCTCGATGACAAATGCTTATAGCTTTTGGCAGTCATGCCAAGGCAAATACCATCGCCAAAACCCTCCAGCAATAAGGCGCCTGTCTCGGTCGCAAAATGTATCAAATGTTCGTCTGCTGTTTGCCAGTCACTGTCCGTTATCAATACAACCGGGTTATTGATCTTTCTTTCTTTCAGTTCAATAAACATTCGTCGTACAGCCGCCATCGTGTGAGGATTTTTGCTGCTGAGACATAAGACAACGGATGGGTCATTTGCCAGCTCATCTAAGTACGTAAAATCATTGAGCGGTGTCTCGTCGCTAAAACAATCCAGCATAACAAAATTGATGGCACCACTTTTTGTTTCAGCTTCTACAAATCCTTTTGCCTCATAGATAGGAAAATACCTGGCCCCCTCGAAACCTTCTCCGCCAGTTGGCGTAGCGGCTTTAGAAACATCTTGCCAGGCATCGGGATACAAAATTGTTTTAAGCGTTCCCGGAAGAGCAAAATCCAATATTTTATTCCCTGTAAAAACATAATCTGCCGCCACATCGCTGATATTCCACTTATCTGTCACTTCATCATAAGTATAGCCAATGCTTTGCAAGTCCGATGGAGTAATTGCAGCTAACTTACTTAAGTCCGCAATAACAACGGGCACCTGCTTGCCGCCGATATTTTCTACCACAAATGTTTCTCTTCGCTGGTAATGGAAAGGATCATATGGAAGTTTTTCGGAAACCGGAACTCCGTTCCGGTTAACTGGGTTTATTGCCGGAACAGGGTTCCGGCTTCCATACCTCTTCACAATATCCTTACAAACCGGTATTTCCAATTCAGGATCTTCTGTTAAGGAAACTCTGATCGTATCACCCAACCCATCCTCTAACAAAGTACCTATACCAATGGCACTTTTTACACGACCATCTTCGCCGTCACCGGCCTCCGTCACACCCAGATGCAAAGGATAAGATTCACCAAATTCATCAAACATTGTTTTTACCAGCAATCGATAGGCCTGGACCATTACCTGAGGATTACTTGACTTCATACTCAACACGATATTGTGATAAGTTTCATTCCGGGCTATCCGCAAAAATTCCATCGCGCTTTCCACCATACCCATCGGCGTATCGCCGTAGCGGCTCATGATGCGGTCACTCAGCGAACCGTGATTGGTACCGATGCGCATAGCCGTTCCATATTCCTTGCAGATCTTCACCAGTGGAGTAAAGCGATCACGGATACGATCTATCTCTTCCGCATAATCAGCATCGGTATATTCTATCAGCTCAAATTTTTTCTTATCAACATAATTACCCGGATTCACCCTGACTTTCTCTACTATTCTTGCTGCTATTTCTGCTGCATTGGGTGTAAAATGTATATCCGCCACTAATGGCGTAGTGTAGCCTCTCTTTCTCAGCTCATTTTTTATATTCAATAAATTTTCAGCTTCTTTTTTTGATGGCGCCGTTATACGAACCAATTCCGCACCGGCTTCTATACAACGAATGGATTGCTCTACCGTGGCGATAGTATCCATGGTATCCGTTGTCGTCATGGTTTGCACACGAATGGGATGGAAGTTACCAAGCGAGAGATCCCCGATCTTTACTTCTTTGGTAGCAAGACGCTTATATTCAGTCAATGATTCACAGTAGAATTGCATAGGTCTGCAAATCTAACAAAGAAACAGCAGGTTAGTGGAAGGGAAGTTATGATCGAAAACAAATTAACGAATTGGCTGGTAAGTAAATGGCTCTACCAGTCTTTAGGCTGACCGCCGCCTGTTTTAGATTTTTCCTTTTGCAATCTTTCCTGCACATCTTTCTCTTTTTGCTCCAGCAGTTTTAGCCTTTGTTCAGCTTCTTTTTGATTCATTTTCGGCTGAGGCTTTTGCTGTTGTTTTTGTTGCTTTTTCTTATCGTCTTTTTTGGGAGGGTTTTTCTTTTTTAACTCGATCAAAGCCTTTTGAAGATTTTCCCTGGCTTCTTTATCCGCCGGGTTTTGACGTAAGGCGTTTTTATACGCCTCAACACTTTCTTCCAATTTTTTCTGGGCGGAAAGTATGGCTCCTTTATTATAAAAGGCTTTTGACCTTAGTTCGGTTGCTTCGGTTTTAAAAGCCAGATCATCCAATACTTTTATAGACTCATCTGGTTTTGTTTGCCTGTATAAAGCAGCCGCTTTATTGTACTTTGCCGTGTTATTGTTGGGATCCTGGTTCAGCACTTCGTTATACGCCGCCTCAGCCATCGGGAACTCTTTCTTTTTATAGGATTCGTTTCCCTTTTGAATGATACGATCTGTATCCTGGGCCTGCAATTGACGGCCACATAAAATAACCAATCCTATCATTACGATAATTACCCGTTTCATTGTTTAACTTTCTTTGTTTCCGGAATGAAATATTCAACCAGCAAAAGAAGAAGCATTACGGCGGCAAACCACCAGTAATAGGCTTTGAAATTCATCAGCGATACATCACCATAGGCTTTGCTTTCTATCTGGGACAAATGTCCCTGCAGTTGTTTAACCGCTTCGTCACTTTCCTGCAGTCGTACATAAATACCATTGGTATTTGCAGCGATCTGTTTCAATTCTTCTTCATTCAATTTGGAAATAATAGCGCTTCCGGTCGCTGGATCAACCTTATTTTGACCGGTGGCAGGATCAGGAATATAAGATCCTTCAGGTGAACCGATGCCGACCGCATTGATCATCATTCCCTGTTCCGATAATTCTTTAGCCGTCTTCACCGCTTCGGGATCATGATCTTCACCATCGGAGATCAGGACCACGGCTTTAAACCTTCTTTCCGCTGCGTTAAAAGCGTTGGCACTTCGGCGTAGGGCTTCGCTAACCACGGTTCCTTGTTGGGGTACCGCATCCGGGCTGGCAGAAGAAACGAACATACCCGCTGCACCGTGATCTGTTGTTAGCGGCATTTGCAAATAAGCCTTTCCTGCAAACAACACCAGGCCTATCCGGTCATTCGGCATCGCATTCATCAATTTACCGATCAGTTGTTTCGCTCTTTCCAGCCGGTTGGGAGCCAGGTCAGTGGCCAGCATACTTTTACTAACATCAAGCGCAATAACTACATCAATTCCTTTCCGGTTGATACCTTCCGTATCACCAGGTTTACGAAGGTCCATGACGGTAACAACGCCTGCAACAAAAGCAATACTGAGCAGACCAAATTTTAAACTAAATAAACCGGGGGAATAAGTTTTTATAAGGGCTTTCACCAAATTTTTGTCACCAATTCTTTTGATCACTTTTTTCTTCCATCTCCAAACAAGCATAAAGAGAATAATAAAAAGTGCTACTGCGGCAAACAGCCAGATAAATTCTTTATGGAAAAATTGGAAGCTCAAAAGATAAATTGGATAATTTGATTAATATAAATCCCGATACCATCGGGAGTAAAATAAACAACGGAGTCAAATACAAACATCACACCAATGTAAATGTAATTTCCCCTGAATTCTGGTTGAAAGAACACGTCGCGTTTTTACTTTAACTCTACTACATGCGACCCTCAAAAAACCCCATCTGCTTTAATATATCTTTCAGTATTTTCATTCTTACCGTTGGCATATCAAAATCGGGATCCGGCGATTCGATATTCAACACAAAAAAGTATGGGTGTTGATTTTCCTCGATCCAGCCCACTATCCAACCGATATGCTTCCCCGTTTTCTCGTTCCGAAATCCCCAACCGGTTTTATACCCCAACCGGTAATTGGCGTTATTTTCAAACAACATCGCCCTTTTCACCACTTCCTGGTAAGTTTTAAAAAAAGGAAGCTGGTCAAAATACAACCTCTTCACCAACCCGAGTTCTTCATCCGGCGTAATCTTCAACGAATTATCGAGCCAGAAAGTATCAATAGCGGTCGTGATCTTTTTAGTGCCGTAGCGTAACGAATCCAGCCAGAACTGCATGGTGTCTTTACCGATTCGCCGGGCCACCTCCTGGTAATACGGAACCGCCGACGCCCGGAATGCTTCGTACATGTTAAGATCCTTGTTCCAGCTGTCAAACGATCTTTTAACCCCATCCCATTTTATCACCATGCTGTCATTGACGATCTTGCCTGTTTGCAAACCGATCAGGGAATTCACGATCTTAAACGTTGAGGCCGGTAAAAAACTACTGTCACGGTAGCGGGCTAAATTATAAACAGTAAACCGCCCTGTTCCATTGTCCATCAAGGCAAAACAGCCTTCTGTCTTATTTTCATCAAAATATTTTTTAAGGCTTTTATCCTCTTTTACATTATTAGGCGAGCAGGCACTAAAGACAGCAATAGACAATAGACAACAGGTAAAAAACCTCATCGATTCAAAATTTTGGCAAAGGTAGCCGCTATCAGTCTGAGGGCAAACAGTATTTCTTAAAAAGAAAATCCTGTCTTATTTATGGAGACAGGAGCAAGCTTAAGGTTAAACATTTTATCGATCAGATATAGAAACCGCCCTTATGCTTATAGTGTTTTACACCATGACAATCTTTTTTTGTAGCTGCGCAGGATGACAAAATTAAAACTGCTGTAACAATTGCGATAAAGCAAAGAAAAAGCCTTTTCATTTTTAAATGTTTTGCCAGGTAAATCAATCAACCGGTAAATTCAAAGGAGACAAGATCAGGAATAGCGTTAGTTCAATTGCAGAACACGAAAGTAGGATTTTCAGGTGACAAATACCCTGTTTTTTCATTATAATTCATTGGCCGATCCTTAACAGATTTAGCGTAAAACCTCGAATTTATCTACATTTATGACCTCAAAACCAAAATCTTTTATCATGAAACATGTAATTATCCTTTTCAGCGCCTCCTTATCCATACTTATAGCCTGCAACAACAATAAAAAGCCAGGTGACATTACGGTCACCAGCGAAGACGGAAAAACGACCGCCACTATAAAATCCGACGACCTTGCCCAGGCATCAGACGCTTTTCAAAAGAAGACGGAAGAACTTCAGAAATTGTCTCCCTATACACTTGACCAGATGAAAGCTCTTTTACCTGAAGAACTCGCGGGGGCGAAACGTTCAAAATTTTCTGCCAATAGTGCGATGGGAGCGGCCTTTGCCGAAGGTGAGTATACTATCAATGATTCTACTGACTTAGAATTAAAAATATTTGATTGTGCAGGGCAGGCAGGAGCTGGCATTTATAGTATGCAATACCTGGCCATGATGAATTTTCAGTCCGAAAGTGACAACGAATACACTAAAAGCATCGACTTTAAAGGAGGCAAGGCGGTGGAACACCTGGATAAGGGAAGCAACCGGGCAACACTGACCTATTTGGCGGCAGATCGTTTATTGGTAACGCTGGAAGGAAAGAATACAGGCGTAGAACTGCTGAAGCAAGCAGCAGGTAGTTTGAATTTGAAATAAATTATGCTTGTCGAACCGTTCTATTTTTTGTTTAGTAAAAAATAGGGAAAACGGAACCTGGCTGTACATTCAAGGTTAGTTTTCTCAATAATTCAAGACTATTTTATCCATCTTTACAAAACTGATTTTTCAGAATAAGATGTTTGGTATTTTTAATTTTTCTCTCTTTAAAACAAGTGCTATATGAAACGCAGACAATTCCTTCAATCTTCTTCGACCTATTTGGCCGGTGCAGGTATCGCCAGTATGTTACCCTCGGACGTATTATCCTTTAAAAAGAAAATTGCTGCGAGCGATAAAATAAGGATCGGCGCTATTGGGGTGAAAGGCATGGGATGGTCTGACCTTACAGCGGTACTTAAAGATCCCCGCGCACAATGTATTGCGCTATGTGATGTTGATAAAAAAGTATTGGATGACAGGACCGCCGACCTTGCCAAAAAGAGTATCAATGTAAGTACAGTAAAAGATTACAGGAAGCTGCTCGACAATAAAGACATTGATGCCATCATCATTGGCACACCCGATCACTGGCATTGCAATATCATGGCGGAAGCTTGTGAAGCCGGCAAAGACGTCTATGTCGAAAAACCAGCCGGCAATTCAATCATGGAATGCAGGGCTATGGTAGCGGCACAGAAGAAATATAATCGGGTGGTGCAGGTTGGACAGTGGCAGCATAGTAATAAACACTATAATGACGCCATGGATTTTGTTCATTCCGGCAAATTGGGCAATGTGAGGCTGGTAAAAGCCTGGGCCTACCAGGGATGGATGAAGCCGGTAGATGTAAAACCTGATAGCGCCCCACCTCCCGGCGTTGATTATGATATGTGGCTGGGTCCTGCCAAAAAACGCCCTTTCAACGAAAATCGTTTTCATTTCAACTTCCGCTGGTTCTGGGATTATGCCGGCGGCCTGATGACCGATTGGGGTGTACACATGATCGACTATGCATTGCTGGGCATGAAAGCGCCGGTACCTAAAGCTATCATGGCAGCAGGTGGCAAGTTTGCTTATCCTAATGATGCCTCCGAAACACCAGATACTTTAACTACGGTTTTTGAGTTTGAAGGCTTCAACCTGCAATGGGAACATGCCACCGGGATCGATGGTGGTCCGTATGGCAGAAATCATGGCGTAGCTTTTATTGGCAACAACGGGACATTGGTCGTGGATCGTGGCGGATGGGAAGTGATCCCTGAAAACAAGAAAATGGAAGCGGTGCCCCTTCAAAAAAAATCAGATGATGGTTTGTTGTTACATACCGGCAATTTTCTGGATGTTATTCAATCACGCAAAATGGAAGATCTGAAAACCTCTATCCAGGTTGGCAGTCATGTGGCTACTGTTTGCCAGATGGGTAATATCGCGTTTCGTACTGGTAAGAAAATCTATTGGGATGCTGATGCGAATAAATTTTTAGCTGCGGAATACCATAATGGCTATAAGATGGCGAAGATTTAATTTCATCTGCTCACATAAAAAAATGCGACACTGAAAATAGAGTCGCATTTTTTATTGTCCTAATTGGCTAGGCGAAACTAGCAGGTTCGCATTCATATTCTTTTGCCTTCGGCAAGATCACTTCAATACACCTAATTCTCTCCCTATTTTCGTAAAACCAGCAATGGCTTTATCCAAATGCTTTTGTTCATGGGAGGCGCTTAGCTGTACCCTGATCCTCGCCTGCCCTTTAGCCACCACCGGGAAAAAGAAACCGATCACATAAATTCCTTCTACCAGCAATTTAGCAGCGAAGTTCTGCGCCAGCACCGCATCATATAACATAATCGGAACTATAGGATGATCACCCGGTTTGATATCGAAACCAGCTTCCGTCATCTTCGTTCGGAAATATTTTGTATTGAACTCCAGTTTATCTCTTAACTCGGTAGTTTCTGTCAACATATCCAAAACAGCTATCGAGCCTCCGACAATGGACGGCGCCAATGTATTGCTGAACAAATAAGGTCTTGATTTCT
>JANOCH010000621.1:0-1914 GCA_031412015.1 Chitinophagaceae bacterium | reverse complement strand
CCGCGGTTGAAACTGGAAGGAAAAGAAAGGGAGACGGTGCTGGCCACCATCAATAAAGCTATGGCCAACCGGCCTGCTTTGCCTGATTATTTAAAACTACAATCGGTGGTAAACGTTTAAGGTATATTTTCACTTTTCACTTCAGACTTTTCACTTCAGACCTTTCACATCATGTCTTCAAAAACTTTTTTCTGTATCGATGCGCATACCTGTGGTAATCCCGTGCGGGTAGTGGCTGGCGGCGGTCCTTTCTTGCAAGGCGATAACATGATGGAAAAGCGGCTGCATTTTTTGAGAGAATACGATTGGATAAGAAAAGGATTGATGTTTGAACCCCGTGGACATGATATGATGAGCGGAAGTATTTTATATCCGCCACATGATAGCCTGAATGACGCGGCGGTATTATTTATTGAAACAAGCGGCTGCCTGCCGATGTGTGGCCATGGTACCATCGGTACAGTCACTATCGCCATTGAAGAAGGGTTGATCACTCCCAAAGTGGCGGGCAAACTAAGATTAGAAACACCGGCGGGTTTGGTACTAATAGAATATCAGCAAGATCCTTCTACTTCGCACAGGACAAAAGTAAAGTCGGTTAAACTGACCAACGTCAAATCATTTTTATATGCGGAAGCGTTAGAAGTAGAATGTCCTGATCTCGGTCTGTTGAAAGTGGATGTAGCGTATGGAGGCAATTTTTATGCGATCGTTGACCCGCAAAAAAATTTCCCCGGCCTTGAAAATTATAGTGCTGATCAACTAATCTCCTGGAGCAGGGTATGCAGGCAACGATTGAATGAGGCGTATTCATTTATTCACCCGGAGAACGAACATATTAAAGGCTTAAGTCATTTGCTATGGACGGGTAAAACTATTTCACCAAAAGCTTCGGCAAGGAATGCTGTTTTTTACGGCGACAAAGCCATTGACCGTTCACCCTGTGGCACCGGTACTTCGGCCCGCATGGCACAATGGTACGCGAAAGGAAGATTGAAGAAAGACGAAGAATTCATACACGAAAGTATTATCGGTTCACAATTTATCGGAAGGATAGAAGAGGAAACATCTATTGCCGGCAAGCCGGCTATTGTTCCCTCTATTGAAGGATGGGCGATTGTCTATGGATACAATACTATTAAGATCGATGATGACGATCCCTATGCACACGGATTCCAGGTGATATAATTCTGATTGGTAGGCAGCTAAGAAAATATTCATGAGAAAAAAAATCCTGATGGTCATAGGCTGCTGTTTCATAGCAGTGGCTATTTATTCCCAGAATTATGTTCATGAACGCAGCAACCCTCTTATAAAGGTCAAACCGGTTATTGGCATAAAAGCCTGGGCATTTAATCTTCGGGATGTAAAACTGCTGGAGGGAAGTCCCTTTAAGAATGCGATGGATAAAGATGCGGCCTACCTGTTAGAGATCGAACCGGACCGGCTGCTGTATCGTTTTTATAAAAATGCCCATCTTCCCGTAAAAGATTCCGTGTACGGAGGTTGGGAAAGCGAAGGATTATCGGGGCATACATTGGGCCATTATCTTTCAGCCTGTGCGATGATGTATGTTTCCACCGGTGATAAACGTTTTAAAGAAAAAATAGATCAGATAATCGTTGAATTGGAAAAATGCCAGCGGGCACGTGGTACAGGTTATATCGGCGCCATACCCAATGAAGATACTTTATTTGCAAAAGTATCGAGAGGTGAAATTAAGTCCGGTGGGTTTGATCTCAATGGTGGATGGTCTCCCTGGTATACGGTGCATAAAGTAATGGCGGGATTACTGGATGCGTATTTATATGCCGATAATAAAAAAGCGCTGAAATTAGTAAGCGGCATGGCCGACTGGACATACAATACCATAAACCATCTCACAACGGAACAATTGGATAAAATGTTGAATTG
>JANOCH010000620.1:0-3944 GCA_031412015.1 Chitinophagaceae bacterium | reverse complement strand
GTATTTTTAATGCGGAAAGATTTAAAGATTCGTTGGCGTCAAACCAGGGCACACATGATTTTTTGATTGCATTGAGTCAGTCGTGGTTTCTTAACAGGCTGCTGGAACCCAATCGGGTGAAATCTAAGTTTTGTTTTCAATAAAATGAAGAAAAGCAACTAGTGTTAAAGGAAAAAAGTCGAATTACTAATTCCAATTGAAAGTGCCCTTAAAAAAGTAATGATTGATTACGAGAATTGAACATGGTATCAATGCTATTGACGAGAAGAAGTGGTGCCGTTTTGTGCGGCAACATCCGGACGGTAATTTTTTTCAAACCCCCCAATTTTACAGGTACATAGCTAAACTGCCAGGATTTCAACCTGTTGTTATTGCAGCTTTATCTGAAGAAGGTTCTATACAGGGAATTCTTGTCGGCATGATACAATCAGAGAAGGGATTTCTAAAAAGTAAATTTTCTTCAAGGCTTATTGTAAGGGGAGGGCCGCTAACGTTACGATCAAACCCGGAAATTACGGAACAGCTCCTGGGCTTATTGATAGAAAAATACGGAAAGCGGTGCATTTATTTTGAGTTTAGAAACCTGCACCCGCTAAATGACAGGAAAGGCTATTTTCTAAAGAATAAATTCATTTTTAATGAGTACCTGGATGTCATCATTGATACGGAGAAGTTTCGGCAATCGATTCAAAAACTTAGTTCAGGAAAAAAGAGGCAAATAAAAAAGAGCCTTGAAAATAAGGCGACGATCGTAGAGCGTGCAACGATCGAACAAGTAAAAAGTTTTTACGAGATTCTTAAAGATCTGTATAAGCGGAAAGTTAAAAAACCACTCCCGGATTGGATATTTTTTGAAGAATTTTTTAAACATCCTGAATTGGGTCGTTATTTTTTAATTGAGTATTCAGGAGAGATCGTCGGCGGTATTATGTGCCCAATCTATGATAACAAGATTATTTACGAGTGGTATATCGCCGGGAAAGATGGCCCGCATAAAGGAATTTATCCCAGTGTTTTAGCGACCTGGGCCCCGATCGATTATGCGGTTAGTAATGGCTTAGTCCAGTTTGATTTTTTGGGGGCCGGCAAGCCTGACGAAGACTATGGCGTACGGGAGTTTAAAACTTCTTTTGGGGGAGACCTGGTCAATTATGGAAGGTTTACACGGATCAATAATCGGTTGCTTTATTTTATTGGTAAAACAGGAATGGCGCTGCTGAAGAAATTTAAATAATGAAAGTGTTAATTGACATTGGACATCCTGCACATGTCCATCTGTTTAAAAACTTTGCTAAAATTTTCCGGCAAAAGGGACATGCCGTTCTTTTTACGGTGAGAAGCAGTGAGTGTGAAATTGAACTTTTAAAAGCGTATGATTTCAAATATCATGTTTTGGGTAGAAAGCATAGATCGCTGGCAGGCAAGATAATTGGAATAGTTAAGTTTGACCTCAAACTATTGTCTGTAGCGATGAAATACAGACCGGATATATTTTTGAGTCATGGTTCTATTTATGCTGCCCATGTGGCAGCGATTGTTAGAAAGCCACATATTTCCCTGGAGGATTCGGGAAATATGGAACAGATCAGGCTATACCGGCCCTTCACAAAGGCTATTCTCACCCCCGATATATTAAATGAACAACTCGGGGACAAACAAATCCGGTATAAGGGCTACCATGAATTATGTTATTTGCATCCAAAGTATTTTCAACCTGATGCGGATGTCAAAAAATTGCTTGGCATAAAAGACACTGAGAAATATGTGATAGTACGGTTCGTATCGTGGAAAGCCACCCACGATATTGGCGAAGGGGGGTTTTCCGATGCAGAGAAAGTTCAATTAATAGAAAGACTGGCCGCCAGGTTTCGGGTTTTTATTACAGCAGAAGGAACGCTGCCGGATGAATTTGAAAAATTCAGGCTTTCGATTCCCCCACAGTTACTACATCATGCATTGGCGTTTGCAGAAATTGTAATCAGCGAAGGGGCAACCATTGCTTCCGAGTCCGGCCTTTTAGGATCACCTTCTGTTTATTATAGCTCAATCGCCAGGAGTTATCTCGAAGACCAGGAGAAGTATGGTACTGTGCATAATTTCCGGCCGGGAAATGGGATTATGCAAAAAATTGATAACATCATTAGTGGAGACAAGAACGACTATAAAGTAAAAAGCGAAAAGCTGATTGCCGACAAGATTGATGTAAATGCATTCATGGTATGGTTTATTGAGAATTACCCGCAAAGTTTAAAAACTATGAAGGAAGACCCGGACCATCAGCTGGAATTCAGGTAGATATTACTGTTTAGTACGCTGGGACCTTATCGTCCTGCCGATGGACATGGTATCGTGATTTCAAGTAAGCCGAGAGAGTGTTATTTCAATGGCGGTGAAAACGGGTTTCAAAACAATGAGATTGGATTTTGATATAGTAATTAAAATTGTATTGATGGATTTTACGCTAAAAACCTACAGGCTTTTGTTGCAGACCCTGCTTACTAAAGGTTATGAATTTAGTTCCGTGGAAATGTTGCAATCGGGGACTAAGAAAAATAAGATCGTGATCCTCCGTCATGATGTGGATGATATTCCGCAAAATTCATTGAGAACCGCCATGATAGAACACCAGTTGGGCATTGCCGGGACTTATTATTTTCGTATCGTTAAGCAAAGTTTTGATAAGGATATCATTGGCAGGATTGCAGCCATGGGACATGAAATAGGATATCATTATGAGGATCTGGCGCTCGCCAAAGGGGATTATGTAAAGGCATTGAAATTATTTGAAAAACATCTTAACCAATTTGCAGGTCTGTATGATGTTAAAACTATTTGTATGCATGGGAGCCCCCTATCAAGTTTTGATAATCGCCTGGTCTGGGAAAAAAAGCACTATTCAGAATTTGGAATAATTTGTGAGCCTTATTTTGATATCGACTTTTCAAAAGTTCTCTACCTGACAGATACCGGAAGAAGGTGGGATGGAGAAAAGGTCAGCGTCCGTGACAAAGAATTGCAAACAAGTTACACGCCTTTATCAAGATCTTTTAATTTTCGATCAACTTCTGACATTATCGGGGCTGTACAAGATGGTAGCCTGCCGGAACGGCTTATGCTTAATTTCCATCCACAGCGCTGGACCGACGACTTTGTACTTTGGTCAAAAGAACTAATCTGGCAAGGATTAAAAAACCAGGTGAAAAGTGTGGTTGTAAAAAGGAATTCAAAGATTAAAATTTAAGTATTGAATCTATATTTTAAATTCAGGAAGGCAATCTCTCTTTTTTTTGTATCTAAGTTGCACAGGAAAAATATTTTTTTGAATTTAAAAGAACCTGTTGTCTCCTTTACATTTGATGATATCCCCAGGTCGGCGATTACAAATGGAGAAAGTATTCTTAAACGGTATAATTTTTCAGGTACTTATTATATTTCTCCGGAATTAATGAAGGCGCATGGGTTTGATTTTGACAGGAAAGATGTCCATATTCTGCAACAAATAGTGGAAGGCGGAGGCGAATTGGCCTGTCACACCTATAGTCATTTACATTTTTTTAGATCTGGCCGGAAGCAAATAGTTTCCGACATTGAAAAGAATCAGCAATTTATTGAGAAATGCATTGATGGCTACAAGCTGGAAAATTTTTCATATCCTTTTGGGGAGCAAACTTTTGTGGCCAGGGATGTTATTAGCAGGAGATTTAAAAGTGGAAGAAGTATTTATAGCGGTATCAATAATAAAAATGTTGATTTAAATTGCCTTAAAAGCGTCAGGATCTACGAATCTATAACACAAGATGAGATCATCGCTAAAATTGATCAGGCTATCAGGTCCAGGGGTTGGATTATATTTTACACGCATGATGTTGATCCAAATCCATCTAAAGAAGGGTGCTCTCCGGAACATTTTGAAGCCATTGTCAGGTATTGTTATGATAAAAAAG
>JANOCH010000619.1:0-2498 GCA_031412015.1 Chitinophagaceae bacterium | reverse complement strand
GTTTCGATCTGGAACTGGCACACCCAACTGAAAAGACCAGGAACCAAAGGATGATAACCGATATATTGCTCACTTTGAAATTCATTTTTTTTTATTATTGCTTTTCCTGTTTGATCTCTGCCGGGAAAGCGTTCTTAATTTGATTCAGCGATACACCGAGAAGCTTTGTCGCCAGTTTATCAATTGACTTTTCATCACCCTGAAAATGAAATGTTGTTTGAATATGTGTCAGGCTTTCGCCAACTTTTAATGCTACTGCGGGGGATGAACTTTCCAGTTCGTAAAACGGACCCATCGGCTTTGCTCCCGGCGAAGGAGGGCCATCATTATAGGAATTGATAACATCTCCTTTGAACGGTCGATCCTGTATCTCCCAGGCGGAGTTCACATAATCGGTCGTCGCGGGTTTGTTATATTTTACAATTGTAAGCGTATGAGTTCCGGAATCGTAGCTACCGAGAATGTCCTTTGCCCTCAAGGGAGATAATCCAATCTTGCTCCGGTATTTGCCGTCACCACTAAAGTATACGCATACCGGACCAATCTTCAGGCGTTCAGGGGGAACCTTACCAAAATAGGTATCGTTTACCACGGGACCAAGGGCTACCTCTGACCCTGTATTGTACGGTATCACGATCGTCGTGTTGGGTGATGGATTAAACATGCCTAACAACCAAATCGATAAAACACCAGTTTCCTTACTCCAGTCTGCTGATCCAATATTGTTCAAAATATTAGCAGTACGGAAGGCAACCATCTTTAAATCAGATCCGGAATCAATCCCCAGTTCCTGTCGTGCAACGGCATTGCTCAATACACTTACTTCCCGGTCAATTTTTATTTTGAATAGTGTGCCTGAATAATTTTGAAGCTCTGCGGTTTTTCTAAAACTAGCTTTATCCGGTGAACTTGAAATAACATCAAAAGGATCGAGGTCAATAAGCCTGGGTGTAAACCAATTATCCAAGGTGAATTCATCTCCTTTTTTAAAAAAGATCGAGAATTGACCGCCTTCAGGTCCCAGCCAAAATCTCTCCTCTCCTCCAAATGCATTAATGTGTGCAGAAGTATCGCGTGATTCAAAAAGGTCTTTGTTGATCCAACCAAAGCTAGTCCCGGCATCTCCGTCAGCTGAGCTGGTCATCACGCGGGCTTGTAATGCCGGCGATACTGCAATTTTGCCTCCTCCCGCTGAATCTTCAAGCACCACTATATCGACAAACCTCCTTAAAAATGCTACATCGTCTTCGAACGAACCGGCATCTTTATTTCCTTTGCCATCACTTTTTTCAACAGGTATGTCGCAACTGAAAAGTACAAGCAAAAAAGCAGCAATAATTATGTTGTCTATAATTTTCATGACATCTGTTTATTTAAGTTTTTCGGTCTTTACAGGCAGAACCACTACCACCAATATCAAAAAATCATAAAGTCTTCTTCTCAACAACTATCCGGTTATCCGGATAAATAAGAATCGGCAACTTTTCCAATTCCGCCGCCGCCATTTTAATTGGCGACCCATTATTTAAAACAATATTGTATTCACCACTTTCCAAACCCGTAACATGCAAATCAATCCTGAACGCCTGCTCGTATGGCGATTTGAGACCAGAAAGAAGCGACTTTAATCCCAAATTGATTGTATTGCCATTTGATGAATGATTCGTTACCGTTACGCCATCAATTCCCAACGCAATTCCCTTTTTAACGTCGAAATAAACACCTCCTAATTGATCGAGCATGTGTGCTGCTGCGGCCAATCCGCCTACTTCGCACCAACTTGGGCCGGAACGCAATGGCATTTGCGGAAAGCCCTCGTGATCTATGTTTTCCGGACCAAGACCTAATGGGAAATTGGGGTATTTATAAATGTCATTTTCAATATGCCTGGGATGGTTAATCAACGTAAGTGACGCACGTGTTGCAGCGACGGCGCGTTCAAGTAAATCCTGCCGCCCTGATAATAATCCGATCCTGGTAAGTCCATTGGCAAACCGGTGACTGCGCTGGTCCAGCCATTCCGCATCACTGTTTTGTGAAGAAAATCCCCCGAACGGATAAGCTGTAATAATATAATGAGGTGCCCAGACTGCCTGATAGTAAATAGAGTAATCTGCTATTGCCTGGCCAGTTTTTAAATATGCCTGATTGCCGGAAACATCATAAAGTGATGCAAACCCTTCCAAAGCCCAGGAGACGGCCATGTTGTTTGCAGGATATTGTCCAGTCCTCGGATCGAAAAAAGTTTCAGCCTTGACCGCACACGAATAGAACGTCTCGAAATCATACCACTTTTGTTGAGGAATAACTTCCTCCGTCATAAACCTGGCCATTTTTTCCGCAGCGTCCAGGTATTTTTTTTCTTTTGTGATCTTGTACAATTCACTCAATACCCAAATATGAGCACCGCCATCAGCATTCCATTTCATGCTAGGTAATGCTTTGAGGTTTTTGTCAAACCATGCTGGTACACTTCCATTTTCTTGCATGTTTCGCAG
>JANOCH010000618.1:0-5380 GCA_031412015.1 Chitinophagaceae bacterium | reverse complement strand
ATTTAAAGGATTCTGGTTAACTATAAAACGAATTGGCCGTTGTCATCCCTGGGGTGGCAGCGGATATGATCCCGTGCCTTAAGGGTTCGACGTCTCGAAGATGTTAATGCAGGGGACCAATTACTGATTTAAAGAAAATTGTCACTTATCCTATACGCTTCTATCAATGCCAGTTCCCCTTCCTTGCCCGGTTTTGAATTTCCGTGTTCCATTCCCATTATTCCCCGGTAGCCCTTATTGTAAATGTATTTGAATACATTCTTGTAATTGATCTCACCGGTGGTAGGTTCATTGCGGCCGGGATTATCACCTATCTGGAAGTACGCTATCTCATTCCATGCCAATTCTATATTCCTGATCAGGTGACCCTCATTCTTCTGCATATGATAAGTATCATATAATACTTTGCAGGAAGGACTGTTCACTCCCCTGCATATTTCATAAGCCTGGTCAGTTGTTCGTAAAAAAAGGTTGGGTGAATCGCTTAATGCCTCAAGCACCATGACGATACCCTGTGGCTCCAGGATCTCAGCCCCTTTTCTCAAGGCATCAATAACATTTCCTGTTTGTATCCCAATAGGCAAATTCCTTTCAAAATCTCCGGGCACTACCGTTACCCATTTTGCATTTACCCGCTTGGCTACTTCCACTGTTTGACGACATCCCTGCAAAAAAATATCTATATATTCTTTTTTACCGGCCGCAAGAGAGTTGGCGGAGTTTCCACCCTTGGGCACTACAAAAACACCCATCGCCATGCCCAACTTAGCAAGCGTTTCTCCTATTTTGGTTTGCTGCTCTGTACTTCTTCCCGTCATACCATTATCTTCAATAGAACGAAATCCTTTATCATGGGCAAATTTTATCTGGTCAATAAAATCACTGCCACCGTGGTTTTTGAACATACCATCATGAAAGGCATAATTGAGGTTAAAGGTTTTGTCAGTTTGCATATGTGTTTTATTTTCTTTGGCAAAAATGGTTGAGCTTGCAGCAACGGCTGCTCCGGCAAGTAACCCGTTGTGAACAAATTTTCTACGGTTCATAAATTAATTTGAGGCTTCAATTTACCTATATATATTCAAACTTCAGACAGGATAGTACCAGATGCAATCGATTGATCAAATACGTAATTTACTATTCTACTTTTGCAATTAATTTCTTGAGTATCTTCGGAACAATGAAAAAGGTCGTTTTGCTTGCCATTTCTGTGAGTATGGGTTTTTGCCTGCAGGCGCAATCTTCAGCAGATACCTCTTTTAAAATATACGAACAATCTATACCCGGTCTTGAAATAAAATTTTCGATGGTTCCCATTCCGGCCGGTACATTTACATTAGGTAGCTCGTCAAAAGATAAGATGAAGGAAGATGACGAAATACCGCAGCGTACCGTTCGGGTAAGTCCCTTCTGGATGAGTGCCTATGAAACAACTTTTGATGAGTACAATCTTTTCTTCAACGATATTTCGGTCAGCCAGAATATTACTACCGATGCCGTTACAAGACCCAGCTCTCCCTATATTGACATGACGCTGGGTATGGGTAAGGCCGGAGGGTTTCCTGCCAACAGTATGCAGCAATTCGGCGCCCTGATGTATTGTAAATGGCTGTATAAAAAGACCGGTATATTTTTTCGTTTGCCCACCGAAACTGAATGGGAATATGCCTGCCGGGCAGGGAGCAACACGATTTATCCATTTGGCGATGATGCGTCGAAACTGGATGATTACGCCTGGTATTCCAATAACAGTGAAAACAAATATCATAAAGTAGGATTGAAGAAACCCAACGCCTGGGGATTATATGATATGTTGGGCAACGTAGGTGAATGGGTGTTGGATCAATACCAGCCGGACTATTATACTTCTATTACAGATAATACGATTGATCCCGTCAGACTCCCGGAAACAAAATATCCCAGGTCAGTAAAAGGTGGTGCTTATAAAGATAAAGCGAAAGATCTTCGCAGTGCTAATCGTCTAATGTCTGACCCGGTATGGAACCGCAGGGATCCGCAAATACCCCGCAGCCGATGGTGGAATGCCGACGCCCCTTTTGTTGGATTCAGGATAATCAGACCCGTACAACAACCTACCGCAGACGAAGCAGAACAATTTTTTCAAACATATCTTGGATTTTAAAAAACAAATCATCAACATGGATAACAATTCAAACAACGGCCGGAGAGAATTTGTAAAGCAGTCTTCTTTGATTGCCGGTGGATTGCTGGCGGCTCCTTTTATGAGCAATGCTAATTTCTTTTCAGGTGCAGACGATGTTATTAAAGTAGCCCTGATCGGTTGCGGTGGCAGAGGTACCGGCGCTGCCATGCAGGCGTTGCTTAGCAAACAAAATGTGAAACTGGTAGCGATGGCGGACGCATTTAGCGACAGGCTGGAGCGTTGTTACAAAACAATTATAGAAGAAGACGCAAGTTTGAAAGCTAAACTGGATGTACCCGCAGAAAGGAAATTTGTTGGTTTTGATGCTTACCTGAAAGCGATTCCCTTTGCTGATGTGATAATTCTGACCACACCTCCTGGTTTCCGTCCTATCCATTTTGCGGAAGCTATTAAACAAGGGAAGCACGTATTTATGGAAAAACCGGTTGCTACCGACCCTGCAGGTATCAAGAAAGTATTGGATACTGCAGAAATAGCTAAACAGAAAAAGCTGAACGTAGTAGTAGGGTTGCAACGTCATTATCAAAATTCTTATCGGGAATTGTATAAAAGAAAAGATTTGATCGGCGATATCACCTCGGCCCAGGTCTGGTGGAACAATGATGGGGTATGGGTAAATAAAAGGAAATACGGTCAGACAGAAATGGAATACCAGATGCGCAACTGGTATTATTTCAACTGGCTCTGCGGTGATCATATCACGGAGCAACATATTCATAATATTGATGTGATGAACTGGTTCAAAGGTTCTTATCCGGTAAGAGCGCAGGGCATGGGCGGCCGCCAGGTAAGAAAAGGAAAAGATCACGGAGAAATATTTGACCATCACTATGTAGAGTTCACTTATGCCGATGGTTCGATTTTAAACAGCCAGTGCCGTCATATACCGGGAACTTCCAGTCGTGTAGATGAAATGCTGGTGGGCACCAAAGGCGTTATTCGTTGTGATGAAGCAACCATCAAAGATCCCAAAGGAAAAGAGTTATTCCGGTATGATAAAAAAGGAGAAAATAATCCTTACCAGACGGAGCATGACGAATTGTTTGCTGCTATTGCAAAAGGTGAATACAAATTCGCCGATACAGAGAATGGCGCAAAAAGTACTATGACATCGATCCTGGGAAGAATGGCTACTTACAGCGGGCAAATAATAGAATGGGATAAAGCTATCAATTCAGGTCTTGACATCATGCCGAAAAAATTTGACTGGGATGCTTTGCCGCCTGTACTTCCCAATGACGATGGATACTACCCTGTGGCCGTTCCGGGAGTAACAAAATATGTTTAGTAAGCATTAATATTAATCAGCTTAAAAAAAAATATCCCTTCATTGGGATATTTTTTTGCTTTACCCTGTAATGCTTCTATCGTTTTAAAAATATTGCTATCGATCCTATCAGGGTCAGCACGATCACCGCTTTACGATAATTGTCATCTTTGATACGGGTCACGATCTTTAAACCTGCCCAAAATCCGAATGCCAGGGCTGGCAATAAATATAGATCAGTAAGCAAACTGGTGGCATTAATATTTTTCCAATACAAAACCTGGAAAGGCAATTTGAATAGATTGATAACTAAAAATACCCAGGCGGCCGTACCGATAAAATCATTTTTAGGCATGCGCATCGCCAGGAAATAAATATTAGAAAAGGCTCCTGCCAGGTTTCCCAGCATGGTAGCAAATCCGGCCACTAACCCGGTGGATGATACAAATAACCAGTTAGTCGGCACTCTCACCCTTTTACGAATTTCCAACCATACCATGATGATCACTGTTACAATTATGATCAGTGCCATTACTTTTCTAAAAACTGTTTCGTCCAGGTCTTTGCCGGTATACACACCAATCAAAATGCCTGCGCCCATCCAGGGAATCAGTTTCCAAAAATGTTTCCATTGTGCATGACGGTTATAATAGATCACGGCAGCTAAATCTGCAACGCATAATAAGGGCAATACTATTCCCGTTGACGCCTTGCCGCCAAAGACAATAGCCATGATGGTAACGTTAAGCATTTCCATGCCTTTTAACCCGGCTTTAGAAAGCCCGATAATAAATGCCGCGATGAATATTAAAACCAGGTTACCGACAGAATATGCAGATAAAATCTCCATGATGCCTTAATGAGTTTTCAAGATACAGGAATGATCTGAAACTATTTCAAACTGTGTAATGCGTCATTCTCGACGATATCGTTATACTGATTTTTGTGATTGATTCTTATTTTATCTTTAGTACATGAGAGCTTGCTATTACTTCTTAAAAAGAACGATGGTTATTTTTTTACTATTAGTTGCTGTTACGGCCTATCCCCAAAAACAGTCTAAGGTAAAAAAAGAAAATATCAAAGAACGTTTACGGTTGGCGGCGGAAATGGACAAATCGATCCGGACAGAGCTTTTAAATAAATGGTATCCCCGTTCTGTTGATAGTTTATACGGCGGGTTTCTCAGCACTTTTACTTATGATTTTCAGCCAACCGGTCCACAGGATAAAATGATTGTAACTCAGTCACGGCATGTTTGGTCCTCTGCCATTGCTGCTGGCTTATATCCCACCACTACCTACTACAGCGCATGCGCCCGGCAGGGCTTTACTTTTTTACAGGAAAAAATGTGGGACAAAATCAATGGGGGTTTTTATACTTTGGGCGACCGGATGGGAAATGTAAAAGACAGTACGCAAAAAGTAAGTTATGGAAATGCGTTTGGCATTTACGCATCAGCGCGGTGGTATATGGCTTCCGGGGATACCAATGCTCTCGCATTAGCCAAAAAATGTTTTTGGTGGCTGGAACAACATGCTCATGATCCCGACAAAAAGGGATACTACCAGCATTTGCAACCGGATGGCACACCGATAAAAAGAAAAACAGATACACCTTCTACCTCTGACCTCGGTTATAAAGATCAGAACAGCTCTATTCATTTACTGGAAGCGTTCACAGAGTTATACAGCGTTTGGCCTGATGCCTTGCTGAGACAGCGCCTGGAGGAGATGCTTATGCTGATCAGGGATGTTATCACTACTCCAAAGGGATATCTTACTCTTTTTCTACTTCCTGACTGGACACCGGTATCCTACCGTGACTCTTCCGATGCCGTGATTTTAAAACATCGCAATCTCGACCATGTCTCATTTGGTCATGATATTGAAACTGCGTATTTGTTGCTTGAAGCATCTCATACTTTG
>JANOCH010000617.1:0-2615 GCA_031412015.1 Chitinophagaceae bacterium | reverse complement strand
CGGATCAGCGAAATGATTTTTTACATAACCCCTTGATCCGAGCAATCCCTGCTCTTCCCCACCCCACAAGGCGATGCGGATAGTTCTTCTTGGCTGTACTTTCAATGTTTTCAATATTCTTACCACTTCCATCATTACGGCGCAACCTGCGGCGTTATCGGTAGCACCGGTCGCTGCCTGCCAGCTATCGAGGTGACCACCCAACATCACGATCTCTTCTTTTAAAGAAGGATCGGAACCTTTTATTTCAGCTATCACATTATAGCCCTTCGTGTCCTTATCATTAAAAGCTGTTTTTACATCCACATCCATTTTTACCGGTATGCCGGCTTTTACCAGGCGACAGATAGTATTATAATCTTCGGCTGTCATCATGATGTCTAGAAAATTATCCGGGGAACCCGGGGTGTAAGCGCCGCCACCCTGCACGAACAAGGTACCATCATGTCCTCTTGGGCTCATGCTTAAAACTGCTAAGGCTCCTTCCTTTTCGGCCAGCTCCTTCAATTTATTGACGATGGACCCACCGCCCTGCGTACGTCGAAACCCGGCTATGCGGCGCTGCTGTGCAGTGTCTGCGGCCTGGTTTTGCTGGCGGGGTTGCTGGGGTTGCGCCGCGGCCATTTTTTCCAGCTCTTCATCGGTGTAGCGCCTGGCATCGGCTGTAAAACTTTGTTTCAATGTGTCGTTGCGATACAATACGACTACTTTGTTTTTCAGGGTTCCTTTATACTTTTCTAACCCGGCGGAATCCTTTGCTTCTATCAATACTACTTCGGCTGACTGCAATCCCTTAGTTCCTTTGGTCCATGTTTTGGGATAGGCTATCAGCGGTTTGTAATAGGGTGCCGTCATGGCCACATAGCTTTTCTCCAACTCCCAGCCGCGTCCAAATTCGCCCCATGGCTCAAGGGCGGCGTTTTCCAATCCCCATTTTCCAAGTTCGGCTTTGGCCCAATTGGCGGCTTTCGTATAGCCCGGTGACCCTGCTAACCTCGGGCCATTGACATCGGTAAGCTGAAAAGCGATGTCCATTACTTTGGAATTTTTGGTGCCCTCTTCTTTGATCTTGTTGATCATCTCCAGGTTGACTTTTTCCTGGGCAAAGAGCCACCCGCAAACGAACAGAAATAAAAACGATACAGTTGTTTTTCTCATGTGATTTGTTTTGAATAAAGAAAATTAAAGCAAAGGTGAAATTTCAAATTTATACTGTAAGAGATGATAACTATATTTTTTGATGCCAGCTACAGGTTTTCATGGCATCTTCGTTGCGACGCTCCGTTCGTCGGCAGAATATATGGCATCAATATCAAATAAAGATCGCATGGCCGTCATTAGACGAAAATAAGGGAGAAAAACTTTCGGCCAGGAGCCTATTTTATGAAAGGCAGGGATTGTTTTCCGCAAAACAAACAAAGAATTATAAGGGTAATGAAGAAACTCTTTGCACCCCGTTGCTTCTATGCTGGGTTTGGACGAAGGGAAACAGGCGACATTAAGTGGTGTTTGATTTTTTGGTACCTGTCAAACAGTTTTCACCCTGTCTTTGTCTTGTCCCGAAACACGGCGACACAAAGACAAGGGACACAGAGTGTGGTGAACTTTATTTCAGGACAATAAATATGCATTTCTTCGGCCTCTGTGCTTCATATTTATCTTAAGATGAGGCAGGCTGATTTTTTGCGGGCTTTGCTTTAATAAAAAAGTAATTTGAGGGCTGCCTTAAATACCGAAACCACCTGAATTATTTTTTTCCTGTTGTATCAGGCAGCATGAAGTTGATGGTGTCTTTAGGGCCACCACACTGTAACATTCCATCTTTATATTCCGGGTGCTTAGTGCCTAAATAGGGATTGCGAACAGCATCTGTTTTGCTTATCCAGTTGCCGGCATTGCCTTCGCCAAATGCCATGGGACATTCCTGCCAGTAAAGTTTACCCTGGTCATACTTCACTATTATAAAAAGTAGGCGAAGGTTTTCTGACAAAAGATTGAATGATGTTCTTTTCTTATCAATGGAAGGATCTTTCAGGATGTTATCAGTTTCATTTTTTATCATTGCAACCGGGTCAAGCGCGGATTCATAAATGCCGGTGGTATCTACTTTCAATTCTTCTACTTTCAGGCTGTCAAGCGCTGTTTTCAATTCCTGGGCATGACGGGCAACTGCGACAGTATCCCAGTTGACAAAACCCTCGGACATACTATAATACGCATCTAAGACGGTTTGAATGGATTGGTTAAACGCAGGGCTATGTTTGCTCACCGCCAGTGACACGGGTTTTGGCCCTTTGGGGCCCTTGCCCCCGCTTTTGAAAGTATACCAGATATACGCTACGAACAACAATAAAATAATCCCCAGTATAGCGAAAAACTTCTTCATAGAACACTAAAAATTTATACAAATGTAATTCAAAGCCGGTAGAGCCGGTAATCCTTATTTTTGCGTGAATTTGGAACGGCATATCGAATGCTTAATGGATTGATCGGACGAACAAATGAACTATTAAACTAAAAAACTACAAAACTTCTCATGCTGGCAGGATTACAAGATGTTACTTTCGAATTTGGGGCAAGAACAATCATTGAGGACGCTACCTGGCATATTCAAC
>JANOCH010000616.1:0-4182 GCA_031412015.1 Chitinophagaceae bacterium | reverse complement strand
CTTATTTATAGAAAGAGGTTAGATTTCAGGCCGCAAAGGTAAGGGGGTCGGTCTGATTTACAATATCAAAAATCAGTGTTTTTATCATAGTGGAAACTTGGTGGAAACAGGGTCTTCCGGATAGATATCGAAGCTCATTTTTATAATCCGGGCATCCTGTACAAAAAGGAAAAAGGAGGACGAAAGACTCCATTATCGGCAAAGTTTCTGTCCTGGTGTACCTTCTTGGTCAGCGCTTCATTTTTCTCAGAACCTTCGGCTAAAAAAATATTTTACCAATTTCCATTGCTACCCTCTCACAAAAAAAAGCTGCGGATATGATTCTGCAGCCTGATTATCCGGAGAACCAAAGCTTTTAATAACCCGGGTTCTGCGGCAATGCATTGCCCAGGTCAATTTCCCTTTGTGGTATAGGAAGTACCAGTTTAGGATCATTATAAGGGTTGCCCCCGGTTGTCAGCTTTAGTCTTTTTACCGTATAAAACCGCTCGCCTTCAAACGCCAGCTCGAGGTATCTTTCTTTGACTATAACATTTGCATCGGCGATTGTGCCTAAATCCGCCAGCCCAGCCCGGTTTCGTATAATATTTACATCTTCCAACGGAGTAGTAGACCCTATCGGCATGGCTCCTTTTCTGAAATTGGCCTCTGCCCTGGTCAGGTACATCTCCGCCAGGCGTATAACAGGAATGGCTCTGTATAACTCTCTCCATTTGCCCGTAAAAAGACCATCCGTGCCGGAGATGCTACTGCCTTCATAAAAGAAACTACCCCTATCGTCGTTGGCTTCATATTTTATCAAATGGCTGGCCGCAACTTGTATTTCTCCGCGACCTTCCGGATCGGCAGTATAGAAGGCCGCCATACCAAAATTGGTGGTACCCGAATTACTCTGGCTGGTTTGCTGTATGGCAAAGAGGTCTTCGGATGAATAGCTGGCATTGTTAAAAGCTTTATCGAAAGTTGACGCCAGGCTGCGTCCGCTATTTTCAATAACGTCATCGGCCGCAGTAGCAGCCTCTGCATATTTTGCCTGCGATAAATACACACGGGATAAAAACGCAAGGGCCGAATATTTATCAGCTCTGAAATCATCAGAACCCTCCGGCATTTTTGCTGCTGCTTCCGTGAGATCACTAACGATCTGTGTATATACTTCGCCAACCGATGCCCTGGCCAACTTATCTCTTTCCGGAATAAACCCTTCAACGGGTTGCAGGATGAGGGGTACTCCGGGATTGGCCGCTCCATCCACGAAAGGAAGGGCAAATAAATTAACAAGTGCATAATAAGTAACGCCGCGCAAAAATTTTGCTTCCCCTTCTACTTCGGTCTTCTCAGCTCCTTTTAAAATGTCGATCTTACTCAATACAATATTCGCGGCAGCAATTGTGTGGTAAGAGTTAGCCCATACCTGGTATATTTCCGGCGCCGTTCTCACCTGGGAATTTTGATGAAGATCGCCGTAAGTTTCAAACGTACCCGCCCAGTCAATATCACCTCCATGCACCAGCAGTTCGCTGTACGTGTTATACTTTTCTCCAAATGCGTTGGCGTTTTGCCAGGTAGAATATCCGCCGAAAAGCACGGCTCTCACATCGTCCTCGGTTTTTATCTGGTCCGACGGAACCGTGTTTTGCGGAAGCACATCCAGTTTTTTATTGCAGGCTGCCAGCATGAGTAATATTGCCAGTAAAATATTTATGATAGATTTCATGACTTAATTATTAAATTTTAAAAAGGGTTAGAATTTTACATTCAATCCTACGGTAATAGTTTTCGGTTGAGGAATAGTATAAAAATCTACTCCGGCTGAAATGTTCGGTACACCTGTGACCTGGGTTCCCAATGTATTCACTTCAGGGTCACCTGCATAGTTTGTTTTGGTCCAGAGATTGGTACCTGCCACAAAAAATCTCGCACTGCTGATCTTAAGTGATTTGGCCGCTGCCGCCGGGATATTGTATCCAAGACTTAGTTGACGCAGGCGTATATAGGAACCATCGTAGATCCATCTTGAAGACGTTCGTTCACCGCTTGGAAATATTAAACCGAGTTTTGGAACATTCGTAATATCACCAGGAGTTTGCCAGCGATCGAGTATATCCCTTGTTTGATTATCACGGCCACCGCCAAATCCTGCGGTCATAAAACGACCTCCATTATTATATATCTCATTACCAGAAACAAAACTGAAAAAGATATTCAGATCAAATCCCTTGTAAGAAAAGTTGTTAGTAAATCCACCGGTGAAATCGGGATTCGGATCACCGACTATCACTCGCTTCGCTGCATCATAATCGTTGGTGGGTTTATCATCTTCGCCTAAAAAAAGCGCATCGCCGTTATCAGGATCAACTCCTAAAAATTTCGGCATAAAGAATACTCCGATCGGCTCGCCTTCCACCGCTCTTTGATAACTGCTGCCTTCGATCACCTGTCCCTGGATATTTTTAACCTTGTTCTTGTTAAATCCAATATTGAATGAAGTGTTCCATTTAAAATCTTTACCATCAATATTGCGGCTGTTTAATAAAACTTCAAAACCCCTGTTTTCCATGCTGCCGAGGTTTCTAAAAATCGTATTTAGAAAATTGATATTATCAAAATACCCATTAGTAGCTGGTACATTTACCGCCAGCAACAGATCCTTTGTTTGCTTATTATACCAGTCTATTTCACCAGAGATCCGGTTATTTAAAAAACCAAAATCAAGTCCAATATCTACCTGTGTTGTTTTTTCCCAACCAAGTGTTGGATCGCCGATCTGGTAAGGAACAAAACCAGGAAGAGCGGGATAATTAGAAATATTATACAGGTTTAAGTATTGACTTTCCCCTATCTCTGCATTACCCGTCAAACCCCAGCTACCCCTGAGTTTGAGATAGTTCAGCGATTTTGAATTCTTCAGGAAATTCTCTTCCGACAGGATCCATCCGGCGGAAACAGCGGGAAAATTTCCATACCGGTTGTCGGGACCAAAGCGGGAAGAACCATCGATACGTAAGCTGGCGCCAAAAAGATATTTATCATTCAATGTGACATTGGCACGTGCAAAATAAGACAGGAAATTATAACGGGCATTCAAGGAATTTCCAAAAGTAACATCGGTAGCTCCCGCAAGATTTTTAACAGCGGCTGAAGGATAGGCTTCCGCCTGTTGATTAGATTGGCGGAAATCATTTTGCAAATAACTCATACCCAGCAAAGCCGTCAATTTTACATTATCACTTATAACCGGTGTATAGTTAAAATAGTTGTTGGTATTGAACGTCACATTCTGGGAAGTAAAAAACTGGCCGATACCTATTCCTTGCCCGTCCTGTGTACGTTTATCGGCAAAAGCTTCTTCGGTCATGTTTAAAATATCCGCACCAAATTCTGACCGGAAGGAAAGCTGTTTAGTAAAAGCGATATTGGCGAAAAGGTTGCCGATATTACGAAAGGTCACTTGCTTATCTGTATTATACTTAGCGTCCAGTAATCCGTTTGAGTATAATGTTCTGTCATTGAAATCGCCGGTGGCCGGATCGATCAGCGGCGAAATAGGCGCCTGCGCCACCAACTGGCCGGGAGTAGAAAAAGCATTGTCATTCGAAATACGGTCTAACTGCGAACGGGTCATCGATAAATTAAAACCCACCGATACTTTTTCATTCAGGGAATGATCGAGGTTAAATCGTCCACCATAGCGCCTGAAGCGGTTTACCAAAACGATCGCTTCCTGGTCATTATAAAACCCCGAAGCAAAAAATCTTGTTTTTTCGTTGCCGCCTCTTACCGAAAGATCAACCTGTGATGCAGCGGCTGTACTACGAAATTGCTGGTCCTCGTAGTTCACATCCACTGCTGCGTTTCGCCAGTCAGTGCCTAATGCCAGGCGGTCAAACCTTGTTTCGATATAATTTATATAATCACCCAACGCCTCTTGCTCGGAAACATAGGGCGAACCTTTAAATACACCAATTCCATTGGCGAAATCAAATTTGGCATCGTTGGTCAAGGCCTCCGTCATCAATTCAACATACTCCCTGGCATTTAGAAAACCTCTTTTCCTGGTAGGCTTTGAAAAGCTTTTGGTAGTGTTTAGTTCAACGATAGTTTTATTATTGCGGCCACCTTTTTTAGTCGTGATTATTACAACACCATTTGTTGCCCTGGCTCCGTAAATAGCCGATGCGG
>JANOCH010000615.1:0-4218 GCA_031412015.1 Chitinophagaceae bacterium | reverse complement strand
TGGTGATCGGAATTCAAACCAAAGACCTGTTCAATGAAAAATTATTTAATGAATACGCCAGCCTGCATCGTCAACTGAAAAAGGTAAACGGTGTCACGGATGTTATTTCAGCGCCTTCAGCCGTCAATCTTGTAAAAGATTCAGCCACGGAAAAATTAAATGCTACTAATATATTCTCAGAGAAAACACTTAGCCAGGCGGAGATCGATAGCAGTAAAAATATCTTCCTGGGCCTTCCTTTTTACCAGCATCTCCTCTATAATCCCGGCACCAATGCGTGGTTGATGGGTGTCAGCGTTGAGAAGACCGTCATGAATTCTAAAAAAAGAAATGTTGTAGTAGACGATATAAGAACACTGGCGGAAACATTTGGTAAGAACAATGGACAGGAAATTTATCTCAGTGGTCTGCCGCTGATACGTACCGAACTTTCTACCCGGATAGCAGACGAAATGAAATGGTTCCTACTAGCCAGCGTTGTACTATCTGCACTGATACTCCTTTTATTTTTCCGTTCATTCGGGTCCATGCTTTTATCATTGGGTGTAGTGATCATGGGTGTAATATGGAGTATGGGGACCATGCATTTGTGTGGCTATAAGATCACTTTATTGACAGCGTTGATCCCACCTTTGATCGTTGTTATTGGTATTCCTAACTGTATATACTTCCTCAATAAGTATCATACTACGTACAATGAAACCGGCGATCCCAAAGAAGCATTGGTGACCATGGTGAGCCGTATGGGTATCGTCACCCTTTTTTGTAATGTCGCCGCGGCTATTGGTTTTGCTGTATTTGCCCTGACAAAAAGTGAAATACTGCAGGAGTTTGGCGTGGTTGCTGGTATCAATATCATGGTCTTGTTTTTTATATCACTTATCCTGATACCTGTTGTACTTAGCTTTTTGCCGGCGCCAAAATCAAGACATACAAAGTACTTACATAACCCCCGGCTTAATCGCTGGCTCGACAGGCTGGAACGCTGGTGCCTCAATCATCGCAAGCTCATCTATATAACTACCGCTGTAATATTGGCATTTTCGATTGCAGGTATTTTCAAATTAAAAAGTGTCGCCTATATCGTTGATGATCTTCCCAGGACAGATAAAATATATACGGACCTGAAATTTTTTGAAGAGAATTTTAAGGGAGTAATGCCTTTGGAAATTTTGGTTAGTACCAGTAGCAAAGCGGGCATTATACGGGATCTGGAAGGATTGAATAAGATCGATTCTTTATCCAGGTCCGTGGCGGCAATACCAGGCATGGCCCGCCCCTTAAGTATAATCGAGGGATTGAAGTTTGCCAAGCAAGCCTTTTTTGAAGGTGACAGTCTAAATTATTCAATGCCCAGCCAGTTTGATTTACCCGCCATGGTGGAATATCTCAAATTCAAAAAAGACACAACCGGCACTACCAATTCCTTTTCGAAATTGGTATCCTCCTTTATGGATAGCAGCCGGCAGGAAGCACGTATTAGCATCAATATGGAAGACGTTGGCAATGTTCGTCTCCCGGAAATCCTTGATACTATAACTAAAAAGACGAACCAGTTATTCTCCAATAAAAAATACACCGTACAGCTTACAGGTACCAGCATTACTTTCCTGGAAGGGAGCAGTTTTATCATCAACGGATTAAAGGAAAGCATTTTATGGGCCTTCCTGCTCATCTCCCTGTGTATGCTCTACTTATTCAAATCAGTAAGAATATTATTATGCTCATTGATACCCAATGTCATTCCACTTGTCATCACCGCGGGAGTAATGGGTTGGGTGGGAATACCTTTAAAACCATCCACGGTTTTGGTATTCAGCGTAGCCCTGGGTATCGCCATCGATATCACGATCCGCTTCCTGGTCAATTACAAACAGGAATTACCCCGCCAACAGTATGATATCCGGAACACCGTTATAGAGACTATTCATAGCACGGGTATCAGCATCATTTATACTTCGTTGGTATTGATAGCAGGATTTATCATATTCAGTTTTAGTGGATTTGGTGGCACCCAGGCATTAGGATGGCTGACCTCATTGACGCTTGTCACCGCCACCTTTACTAATCTCGTGTTACTACCCGCCTTGCTGATCAGTTTAATTAAGGGGAAAAAGAGCTAGTATTTAGTTTTTTAGAGCAGCAAATTTATAAGTTAGCCTGTCATTACATATTCGTTCTGACCATTTTACCGTATCTGATAAATGACATTCTTAAAACATTCTATTCAAAAGTTTGTTTTAATTTTTCAATATCAAAAACCTCTAAAAGGGTTTAGAATTTTTTCTTACATACTAAAACTTCTATGCACATGAGAAAACTGTTAGTCCTACTAACGGCTCTTCTGTTTTTTACAGGACAGTTGTTTGCTCAAAAATCCATTACCGGTAAAGTAATTGATGAAAAAGGAAATCCGGTTGCCAATGCATCGGTTACCATTAAAGGGACTACTACCGGTACTGTCACTACAGAAGATGGGTCATACTCTTTAAACCTACCTGAATCTGCACGTCAACTTGAAATTTCCGCAGTGGGTTATGCCACTCAGACCGTTGATATCGCTGCTTCCAGGTCATTTTATTCAACAGCACTCACCGCAGTGTCCAAAGAAATAGAGGAAGTAGTTGTAACGGGGTATACCAATATCAAAAAAAGCAAGTACGCTGGTGCTGCGACCATGGTCACAAAGGACAAGATCAACTTTATACCCAATGCCTCATTTGACCAAATACTTCAAGGCCGTGCACCCGGTTTGTTAGTATCAGTAGGATCCGGTCAGCCGGGCTCGTCTGCGAGGGTTCAATTGAGGGGACAGAGCTCTGTTTCAGGTGGTAGTCAGCCCTTATATATTCTGGATGGAATGCCCATCGAAGACGCTACGTTTCAATCTCTGAATCCAAATGATTTTGAAGACGTGCAGGTTTTACGTGATGCCGTTTCTACTGCGCAATACGGTAACAGGGGTTCCGGCGGCGTAATAATAATAACCAGCAAAAGGGGTAAATCCGGCAAACCACAATTGACCTATACCGGGCAGGCAGGGATTACACAGCCGGGTGAGCAAAAATTTGAGATGATGAATACCGCTGAAATACTGGCGTTCCAGGAAAAACTGGCACCGATTATCGGCAATGCAAGTTTACCCGGGTGGCGTTATTCAAAACTTAATCCTGCTTACGCTGCTTCTACACCTACCCAACAGGCAGCAACTGACAGAATTTTGGATAGCCTGAAAGGAATAGATACAGATTGGAAAGATGTTTTTCTTAGAAATGGAACTTTTACCAGTCATGACCTGAACCTCAATGGGGGTGCTGGCAATACCAGGTATTTTGTCGGTGCCGCTCTATATGATGAAGACGGAATTGGTTTACGTTCTGATCTGAGAAGATATACTCTCAGGGCTAACCTTGATATTCAAACAGAAAAATTCAGCGCCCAGTTAAATCATTCAGTTGGCTATACTCATCGCAATTTTATCGAGTCTGAAAATGGGATAGCCTTAGCTAATCCTTTTGCAGCAGCCTATTTAGGATTGCCTTATCAAAAACTATTCGGGGCAAATGGAAAGCCGGATGTGGGTGGAGGAAAAGTAGGTCCAAATGCTTATGACCGGATATTTAATACTACTTCTAATAACGACCAGATCAAGGCGAATATAGCGTATAGCCTCAATTATAATATTACAAAGAATATATACGCAGGTGGATTTGTTGGTTTGGACTATAGAGTGACGAGCTCAGAAAGGTCTGTATATCCTAATTCATTTGCCGCTAATACCAGCGGATTTCCTACAGGTCCCGATCCCGTGACCGGCCAGCCTGGTGGTGGTTCCTACGGCAATGGCTACAATCGGTTTTTCCAATATATCGGCCGAGCATTCGTAGGGTATAAAACAGTAATTAAGGATAAGCATGATATAGATGTCAAAGCTGTAACAGAGTATACAAGAGAAAAAAGGAACACATTTGTTTATACCGGCTTTGGAATAAACGAAAAATTATTAAATACTGCCGCTGGTATTACCGCTGGTGATGTAGACAATAGATTAATTGCCAATGTAGGTGGCTCCAATACAGGTCGTACCCTTACCGCTTTTTTGGGTTTGGCCAACTATACATTTGATGAAAAATATTCATTAAATCTTTCCGTCAGAAGAGATGCCTCCTCCCAGCTGGCCAAAGATCAGCGTTGGGTAACCTTTTATGCAGGAGGGGT
>JANOCH010000614.1:0-3574 GCA_031412015.1 Chitinophagaceae bacterium | reverse complement strand
AAATAAGTGGAGGCCCAGATGCTGAGGCTTGCCACAGAAGCCTGTTTTAAAAATTTTCTGCGGGAACTTCCGCTCAATCCCATCTGGCTGAGAATGCTTTCTTCGTCCTCGCTTAACTTATCTGTTTCAATCCTGTCATTCCATTTTTCAAGCTCTTCCATATTTAATTTTTTGAGGGGTATACAAATTTTTACTATTGGAAATCTGGAAACTGTTATTGATCGGAATATTACTTTTAAAATCGCTTACAATATTTTGTTGCTACGTGAATATTCCGGGAGAAAAGTTGAAAACAAGAATTATACCACTGGGGCATTAAAAAATCCCATTCCCCTTATTCACCTTAATTAATAGTATTATACAGGGGTTGACAGATGATTGCGGCCAAATGCCTTTCCCCACTTTGTACAGCCCCACCGGGCTTTTATTTCCCACTAATAGTTTCTTTTTGGCGCTTTAGGTAAGCCAGCATCCTCAAAGGGCTGCCGCCGCTTGGGCTCCCGGCCAGCGGCATGTAATGTACTTGAACCTCAATCTTTATTCCCAGCCACGTCTCTCAACAGGCCTTGAAACATAGCCGAGGACGTGGCGACAGTTTCAAATACTTTTCGTTTAATTGGAGATTTACATCTTTCATGTCCATAAAATTGGTAGCGGGATAAATGCCTTGTACTCCAGTTAAATAAAATTTTTCCGAGTTATGCGGGTATTCAATTGAGTTAGATACCAATTGCCATTCATGTTTCCGTTTGAATTTTTGGCTCATTAGACGGGTATATAAATATCAAATGTTGCTCCCTTCTTTACCTCACCGGTTGCGGTGATGATGCCATGGTGATTCCCTACAATTTTTTTAACAATCGCAAGCCCGATCCCTGTTCCCGGATATTCATCCTTTCCGTAAAGCCGTTGGAATATTTCAAATATCTGGTCTTTATACTGGGGATCAAAGCCGATACCATTATCAGTAATGCTAATGTGACAATATTTTTTCTGCGGGGAAAGCCGGCCACCCAACAACTCATGATTTTCATTTTCAAATTTAATCCCTTCATCAATTTCACTTTTAATGGTAATGCGCGGTGGTATGCCGGGATTGGAAAATTTAAGGGCATTTGCAATGACGTTGGTCATCATCTGTCTAAATTGGAAGGGAATGATAGAAGCGTTGTCCAGGTCGCCCGTTTCAATAATAGCACTCTTTTCCTGGATACTTTCTGCAAGTTCTTTTTTTGTCTCTTCTACAATTTCATTGAGATTGCTGTTTTCAAATTTCAGGTCTGCGGTATTAGTACGGGAGTAAGCAAGTAAATCTTCAATCAGTGTTTGCATCCGGCCGGAAGCATCCAGAATCCGGCCAAAATCATCTTTTCCTTTATCAGACAATACAGCATGCTCCTTTCCCAGTATGCGGTTAGTAAACGTTTGTATTTTGCGTAACGGCTCCTGCAGATCATGACTTGATATGTAATTAAATGATTCAAGTTCTTTATTTTTTTTCTGGAGCTCTGCGTTGGCTTCACTCAATTCAAAAGTGCGTTGCTTCACTTTTTCTTCCAGTTCTTTATTGCGAAATTCCTGGTCCTCTAAGTTTTTATTTTTGGCAATCACCTGCTCTGTCACATCATTAGCAAAAACAAAAACACCGGAAATGCTTCTATCTTGTTCCCTGTATGGCTGAAAAACGAAGTTGAAATAAAGATTTTCTTTTTCTCCGTCTTCACGAATGAAATAAGCGGGCCACTCAGTTCCATGATGTGTAACACCATTTCGAAAAACATCTGATAACAGCGTCATAAAAGGTTGGCCCTTCATTTCCGGAATGATTTCCAAAAAAGGTTTTCCCAATGCTTCTTTTCCAACATTCCAGATTTTAAATACCGGCTCATTGGCTACTTCCAGTATCATGTCTTTTCCTTTAAAAATACAAATGGGGGAAAGAGTCTGTTCAACCACATAGCGAAACCGTTCTTCGCTTTCTTTTATTCTTAAATTTAATTCGGCTTGCGGGGTTACTTCGGTGGCTAAAATGGCTATGCCTTCTATTGCACCATCCAAATCCTTTATTGCCTGGTAGTAAAAAGTGTAGTAAGAAATTTCTTGTTTGCCGTTGCGTATAAATTTTATGGGCATTTCGTAAGCGTAATAACTTTTGCCGGTTTGGTAAACTTCCTGCAATTTAATTGCCAACCCCTGTTCAATTATTTCGGGAAGAAGCTGCAGGAGCGGCTTGCCTATCACATCTTTTCCCTTGCCCCAGGTTTCTATTATGGCATCGTTGGCTATATCTATAACAAAATCTTCTCCATTCAAAATTGCAATCATGGACGGAGAAGAATGTATCATATCACTGTACCGGGCTTCGCTTTGCTGTAATTTCTTTTTGGCATCCACCTGCGGTGTTACTTCATTAGCCAATATTGCCACACTTTCTATTTCACCATTAGTATCCCGCTGCGCCTGGTAAACAAAAGTGTAATGCATTACCTCCGGCTTTCCATTACGCACAATTGTAACAGGTGTTTCATAAGCATAAACAGGCTCACCGGTTTTATAAACACTTAATAACAGTTTTTCAAAACCCTGTTCCACCATTTCGGGCATAACAGATATAAGCGATTTGCCAATAATATTTTTTCCTTTACCCCAGGTTTCCAATATGGCATCGTTGGCAATTTCAATAATTAAATCCTCACCTTTTAAAATGCATATCATAGAAGGCGAAGAATAAATCATGTTTTGGTAACGATATTCGCTTTCTTGAATCTTTTTCTTTGTTTTTACCAGTTCCGTAATATCAATGACCATATTTATTGCCCCTGTTACTTCACCCGATAAACCGAATTCCGGTTGCGGATTCACCAGCACATTGGAACGGGTACCATCAAGCCTCTCAATAATTAACTCTTCACCCATTGTGGCACGGCCTTCCTTACCTGCGATAGCCATAGGGCAGTTATCTAAAGGAACCGGCGAACCATCCGGCTTATAAATTTTCCAGGAACCACACCATTGTTCCTTTCCAATTTCCGGCTCACGACCCCATAGTTTTGCTGCTGCTTTGTTATAAAAGTTTATATACCCCTCCGCATCGCAAGAGTAGACACCTGCGGGTAATTCCTTAACAAGTTGCTGTAAATGATCACTGCTTTTAGTTAAAATTTCCTGTGCTTTTTTCTTTTCGGTAATATCTTCAATAGACAGCAGGATTAATTTCTCCTGATTTTTTTCATTTCTTACAGTACGGGCATTCAACAACATTACCCGCTCACCGATATTTGAAAAGGTATGCGTTACTTCAAAATCATTAAATATTAATTTTTCCGGAAGAATTTTTTCAAACAGAGTTCGTAATGCCGGGATACTCCATTGTTTGTTGCCAAGATCATAGATTAAAACACCTTCGGTTTCGGGTTCATTTACGCGGAATGTTTTATAAAAAGTTTTGTTAGCCGTTACTACCCGCTGGTTCTTATCCAGCACTAATAACGATTCACGAATATTTGCAACGATATTTTCAGAATAATCCTTCGCGGCTGTTACTTGTTCATTTAAACTGATCATTTCCTGGTTC